>JAGAWD010000035.1 GCA_017941585.1 Olsenella sp.
GCCGGAGCCGCAGGCGCTCCCCATAGGGCCGCCCTCGCGGCGCCGGGGACAAGTGCGCGTCCTACAGGATGCCAGCATGGGCCAGGTGGTAGAGCTTCGCGCCCTGAAGCGCACCCTCCGTCCAGCGGGCCTTCACCCACTGCGGCATGAGCGTGAGGGCAAAGCGCCCCGCACCGCCATCGTCGAGCTCCACGGGAAGCGCGCGGGCGAACGCCGAGCGGACGGCCAGCCTCCAGCGGTCATCCGCCGCGCCCCAGCCTTCCAGCAGCCCCATGACGCGAGAGCCGACGCCCTCCTCGAAGCTCGCGAGCACGGCCTGGGGCCGCTCGATGCCGAACTGGACGTCGATGGCAAACGTGGGGCCAAGCCAGCCGTCCGGGAAGACGTCGAACTGGAAGTCGACCGTAGACGGCGCCGCCGCCATGAGGTCCGACACCTGCGCGAGCATCGCGTCGTCGTAGGCGGAGAACCCGACGGCGTCGAAGGCGGCCACCAGCCGCGAGGCGTCCTGCGCGCACGCATTCTTTTCCCCCTCGTCCACGTAGCCGCAGACGCGAAGGGGTGACCCCGCCCTCCCTCGGAACATGCCAAAGAACGAAAGCGGCCAGCCGTCTGGCATGCGCCTCGCCAGGGCAAGGTAGAGATCCGCACGCTCCGGCTCGCCCACCGTCTCGCAGAACGGCCGGACGAGCTCGGTGTGCGCACGGGGCTGGAAGTGAACGGCCGCCTCGGGCAGCCACGGATTGCTCGTGTCGATCTCGAAGCCGCAGCTTATGTCGGCGGCGTCGCGCTGCGCGCGAGCGTACCAGTCGAGCATCGCACCGTGCTCGCCCGCCGCGGGCGACTCAATGCGCATGCCGGGCTCGAGCTGGCCCAGAAGCACGGTGACATCCAGAAACGGATCGCCCGAGAGCGGATGCTCGAGATAGACGTCGGGAAAGCTCCTTCCCACCAGGAACGGGAGAGGCACCTCGCGAGCCCGCCCGAGGCTCTCGCCAAACAGCGCGGGTCCGCGCCCCTCGTCGGCGGCCTGCAGCAGAAGCACCTGGAACGCCTGCGCGTGCGACAGAATCATCATTGAGAGCGTCCCTTCTCGTCCTTGCCATCCTGATCGCGGGAACCAGGCCACGCCGACGGCCCTTCTCGTCAGCCTACGCGCGCTTTTCGACCTGGCCCAGCAGATACGCCTTGGCGTCAGGGGCCATGCCCTCGCGCCAACGCAGCTTCACAAAGGCAGGAAAGCACGATAGGGTGGCGGAGGAGCCTGCGCGCGTCGCGCGCTTGGCGAACACCGTCGGCGCAAGCTGTCTCCACCTTCCGTCCGCCAGGCCCAGCCCCTGCGCCCAGACCGCCAGTCGGCAGATCTCGTCCCGACGGGCCGCATCGATCCAGTCGCTAGGCTGAAAGCGCACGCTTGCAGAGACGACCGGCAGCGCCATGCCGTCCGGCCCCACGTTGAACTGGAGCTCGAGCGGGAAGGGAGAGCGCGCAAGCGTCCGGATGCCCTCGATCGCACCGTCGCCGATGCCAGCCATCCCAACGCGGGACAGGTGCCCGCGAAGCAGCTCGACGTCGTCGGCATAGGCGCGCTGCGACACATCGCCGACGATGCACTCCACACGCACCCAGGAAGACGCGGCGGCGTCCCTTCTCGAAAACGCGCCGACGTAGCAGGCGTACCACTCGCCCGGCATGCCGCGCACGAACGTGCGGTAGGAGTCCATCGCGTCCGAGCGCCCCACGGCCTCCAGAAAGCCGAGCGGCACCTTGACGTCGCTTCCGTTCACGAGCAGCTGCACGGCGGGACGCTCGACGTCGCCCGCCGACGTGTCGTAGCTGAGCGCGAGCTGGCGCACGACATGCGGCGGCTGGCTCGAAAACCACGAGAGCGCGTCCGCATAGACGCCGCCCCGCCTGCTGAAACTCGCCCGCGTCCCCGCGACGTCCGCGTACGAGACGAGCACATGCAGGTCGAGCCAGGGTTCGCCCGCAAGCGGCAGCTCGAACCAGAGCTCCGGAAACGCCTCGCCCACCAGGCTTCGCGAGAAGGCCTCCCGCGCGGCCGGGGCGCACGTCCCGAACAGCTCCGCCTCCCTTCCCCCGCGCGCGACGAGGGCGTACATGATGTCGTAAAGCGACGTGCGATCCAAGGCCTGCCGCGCCCTAGCCATCGACCCTCTGCCTCTCGACCAGCTCGGCGAACAGGCCGCCGCGCTCCATCAGCTCGTCGTAGGTTCCCTCCTCGGCGATGCGGCCGTCGTCGACCACCAGGATGCGGTCGCAGTGCCTCACCGTGGAGAGGCGATGCGCCACCACCACCCGCGTGCAGTTCAGGCTGTCGAGCGAGTCGCTCACGTGCTTCTGCATCTTGTTGTCGAGCGCGCTCGTCGCCTCGTCGAACAGGAGGATGCGCTTGCCCCCGCACACCGCCCGCGCAATCATGATGCGCTGGCGCTGCCCGCCCGAGATCCCTCCGGACCCCTCGGTCACGAGCGTCTGCATGCCCATGGGCATGTTTCGGATGTCGTCTGCGATGCCGGCGATCTCGGCCGCCTCCCACGCCTCGTCGAGGCCGGCCCCGGGCGTGGCGATGGTGATGTTGCTCACAAGGTCGCCCATGAAGAGGCGGCCGTCCTGCATCACCGTGCCAATGTGGCGGCGCAGCGATCGCGGGTCCACCTTGCCGACGTTGTGGGGCCCGTAGAACACCGACCCGCGCTCGGGCTCCTCGAACCCAAGCAGCAGGCGCAGGATGGTGGACTTTCCGCAGCCGCTCTTGCCCACGATCGCAACGTACTCGCCCGGACGAACGGAGAAGCTGAGGTCGCGCAGGACGTACGGAAGGTTGGGCCCATAGCGAAACGAGACGTCGGACACCTCGATGGCGCCCGTCAGCGAGTCGACTCCGGGGCGCCCCTCCAGGGTCTCGGGCTGGGCGGAAAGAATCGGCTCCAGCATGTTGACCATGGGCCCGACCTGCGAGAATTGCCCCGTCAGCCCGGCAAGCGCAATCATGGCCGCCTGCATCTGCCCATAGGCGACGTTGAACGACATGTAGTTTGCCACGTTCATGTGGGAGCTTCCCGCAAACCAGTAGATTGCCGCCGTACCCAGAAGCCCTATGAGCGTCGCGATGGCGGGAGCCGCACGCACCAGGACGGGCCGGTTGTAGGCGCTTCTCGCATAGGGCACGTAGTCATCGGCCCACTTGGCGAAGGCGCGACGCTCGGCACCTGCCAGCTTCACCTTGGCGATGCCGCCGAGAAGCGCCGTGACCGTGCCGGAAAGCTTTGCGTTCGCGTCCATGGTCTGCTGCTCGTAGCGGGCCGTGACCAGGCCCGCAAGCGCCGTGACGGCGGCCTGCGCGAGCACCACCACGAACGCGGGCACCACCAGGGGGCCCGCGAAGATGGCTATCTGGAACAGGTAGAGAAGTGACAGCACGCTCGTGAGGCCCGAACCCAGAAGCAGCGTAGAAAGCAGCTGCGTGAGCACCTTCACCTGCGAGACGCGCATGGCCAGGTTGCCGGACGAGTACTGCTTGAAGAACGACGTGGGAAGCGACATCAGCCGAGAGAACGCGGCAGCCTCCGTCATCACGCCGAGCTTGAGCACCACTCGCTCCATCACGAGGTTGCGGCATGCCCCCAAGATGACGGTGGCCACCGCCACGCCCACGAGAAGCGCGCCGATGGGGGCGATGAGGTCGACCTGCCCGGAGGGCACCACCACGCCAAAGGCGATCTGGTTGGCCCACGAAGGCAAGAGGCCAACCAGCGTGGCCGCAAGCGCCGCGGCAAGGACCACCGCGTAATCGTTTGGGTCGAACACGCCGACCACGAAGGCGAGGAGGTCGCGCACACCGAGAGGCCGCTGAGGGAGGGCGCGGTAGAGCAGCAGCGCCTCATCGCAGAGTTGACTCGCCACCTTGGCAGTGACGTGCACCTTTGCGCCGGTGCCAGGCCGATAGTAGCAGTAGCCGCCCATGCCGCGCGGGATGAGCGCCACATACTCGCCGGTATCGAGCTGCGCGATCATCGCCCCGAACGCACGCTTGTGCCACCCGGCCTCGAGCCGCACCTTGCGCCGCATCACGCCGGAGGGCGCGAACAGGTGCTCCAGGTACTCGTCGACGTTGTCCACGCCCTCGGGCACCTGCCCCGGCTCGGCACCGCAGTAGCGCAGCGCAATGCGCGCGGCGCCGTCCGCGCGCTCGAGGTCGTCCTTCTGCACCACCGGAGCCTCGCGCGGATTGGTGACGCTTGCGGCCAGCTTCGCGTACGCGCGCTCGGTCAGCTGCGCGTCCAGCTTCCGGCGCTGCTCGATCTGCGATTCCATCCATCCCATGCTAATCGTTCCTCACAAGTTCGGCGTAGGCGCCCCCGTTCGCCATCAGCTCGGAGTGCGTGCCCCGCTCGACCACCTTGCCCTCGTCGAGCACGATAATCTCGTCGCAGTCGCGTATGGTCGACAGGCGGTGCGCCACCACGATGCAGGTGACTCCACGGTCGCGGATGCGCTGAATCACCTCGGCCTCGGTCTGCGCGTCAAGCGCGCTCGTGGCCTCGTCCAGGATGATGATGCTCGGATCCTGCGCCAGCACGCGAGCAATCTCGAGCCGCTGCAGCTGTCCGCCCGAGAAGTTCCTCCCTCCGGGAAGGATGACGCTCCCATAGCCCCCTTCACGATCGGAAATGAGGTCGTGCACGTTAGCGTCGCGAGCGGCAAGTATCACCTCGAAGTCCTCTATGGACTCGTCCCAAAGCTTGATGTTTGCGCTCACCGTGTCGTTAAACGTCACGATGTCCTGGTCCACCACGGCGAGCGATCCGCGCAGCAGAGAACGCGGGACTTCTCCTGCCGCCATGCCGTCAAAGCGGACCTCGCCTCCCCAAGGCTTGTACAGCCCGCTCACCAGCTTGGCGATGGTGGACTTTCCGCAGCCAGACGAGCCAACGAGGGCCACCCACTGGCCAGGCTCGATGTGCAGGTCGAAGTCCTCGATAAGCGGCGGCTCGAGCGGAGAGTAGCCAAAGGTCAGACCCTCGAGGTCAACCCGGCCGGAGAGCTTCTCGGATCCGAACCGCTCCCTTACGTCGGAATCGTCTTCGTCTTGGGGATCCTCGGGAACGTCGACCGGATAGCGCAGCACGTCCTCGACGCGCTCCATCTGGGTCTGCGTCTCCTGCACGGTCTGGCCCAGAACCACGATCTGCATGACCGGCATCATGAACGCCTGCATGAAGCCCTGGAAGGCGAGCAGCCCGCCCGGGGTGAAGCCGGCGGTCACGATGAGCCAGACGCCCAGCACGAGCACCGCCACGTTGGCTAACCCGGTAAGCACCTGCGGCACCGAGCCCAGGCGCTCGTTGATGTAGGAGAGCCGCGCCTCGGCCTCGTTCACGTTCGCCTGGTAGCCAGCCCAGCGCTCGAAGTAGCCGCGCTCTGCGCCGGCGGCCTTGATCGTCTCTATCATCTCCACGCCGCCCACGGTGGTGGCGTAGAGCTTGCCCGCGTCCATCGCCATGCTGCGCGCCACGTTCACGCGCTTGTCGGATATCATGCGCGACACCACGGCGTTCAGCACCACCGTCGTCACGCCCACCAGCGCGAGGGGCACGCTGTAGCGCAGCATGACCACTAGGTACAGCACGAGCATTGCCGCGTCCACCGCCACGGGCGCGAGCTGGCCCACCAGCGTGAACGCGATGGTCTCGTTCGCCTGCTGGCGCAGCTGCAGGTCTCCCACCATGCGCTGGTCGTAGAACCCGATCGGCAGGTGCAGCAGGTGCTCCATGAACTTCGACGAGCTCACCACGGCCACCTTGCCCTGTATGCGCATGAGATAGACGGCGCTCAGGATTGAGGCAACGCCCGAGACGATCGCGAGGCCCACCATGATGGCCGTCAGCGGGAAGAGCCAGCTTGACTCGCCGCCCGTCAGCACGCGATCGAGGAACACGCGGGCAAGCGACGTCGATAGCACGCCAATGAGCGCCATGATGGCGGCGGTCGCCATTACGAAACCCACGGCCGGCCCGAGGCCCTCGAGCCTCTTGCGGGCGAAGCCGAGGGTGTCAGGCTTTGCTCCCCCCTCCTCGAAGGCGTCGGTCTTCTCGAACTGGAGCACGACGCCGGTAAAGCTGTCCTCGAACTGATTGATGGGCAACCGAATCCGACCGCGCGCGGGGTCGTTCAGATACGCATGCCTGCCGTTGCGCGAGAAGCCCGTGAGCACCACGAAGTGGCTGAAGTTCCAGAAGAGGATGCAGGGAAAGGAGCCCTTCATCTGCAGGGCCCTGGTCGAGTAGGTCATGCCCTTTGCGGCAAGGCCGTAGGAGCGCGCGGCCTTCAGGATGTTCGTGGCCTTGGAGCCGTCGCGGGACACGCCGCAATCGACCCGCACCTTCTCGAGGGGCACCCAGCGACCGTAGTACGCGAGGATCATGGTAAGGCACGCGGCGCCGCATTCCAGCGCCTCCATCTGCATGACCTGTGGGACGCCCCTGACTCGTCTCTGCATGGAACCCACTACCCCAGCAACAGCTTTATGGGTGCCACGCGCTCGATGATGATGTCAACCTTGAGCGGCACGCCTTGCGCCAGGTCGGAGCCATCGGAGCGCTCGAAGGTGACCAGGTAGGCCCAATCGCCCTTGACGAGCGCACTCACCAGGTAGTCGTTGCCCAGCTTCTCGCGCGCCTCGGCGCGAGAGAGCGGGACGGCGCTCACCGCGGCACCGCGCATCTGCGCGTTGCCGACGCTCGCGGCGTCGCCCGGGTCGACCTTCGCGATGCCCTCGGGGGGGATGAAGCACATCACCTCCGACCCCACGCGGACGCCGGTTGCCGTCACGCTGGTCGAGACGGCGCCGAACACGCCCCAGGCAAGCAATCCCGCCAGCAGCAGCACGAGCGCGGAGATGACAGCCCATGCGCTCGACCTCGTCACGCGGACGTACTTGTCGAGGTCGTCAGGGCTGCGCAGCTTTTCGGCGGCGTGCGAATTGAATATGGACTTTGATATGTCGGCCATGCCAAGTTCCTCTTCGTGTTCCTACGAGCATGCATTCTACCAGCATGGCACGACTTCCACCAACACGGATTGGCACCACATCGAACGCAACAAGCCATATCAGACGCATCGCATGCCCTGAGCGCGCCACGTCAAGCCAGGCATGCCAAGACGAGCCGGAGGATGCCGGAAGAATCTTCACGTCACCACCCGTTGGCGACGCCACGCATCTTCTCAAGCGCGTTGAAGAGCCTCGTGGAGACGGTCGAGGGATTCATGCCGAGCTCGGCGGCGATGTCGACGTTTCGGTATCCCTCACGATACTTCATGAGGACCAGGTCGCGCTCCTCCTCCGTAAGGACCGACATCAGACGGTCTACCATGTCGCGATCGGCCAGGTCGTCGACCGTGTCGGGCTGTGCGAAGAGCCCGTCGGGCACCTCGTCGAGACCAACGGACAGACGGGAGCGGCGCCAGTGGTCGCGCATGCAGTTGGACGCAATCGAGATGACCCAGGTGGAGAACTTCGAGCGCGCGGGATCAAACTTGTCGAACGCGCGCGCGGCCTTCAGGAAGGCCTCGGAGACGACGTCCTCGGCGGCCTCGTCTCCCCCCATGCGGTAGCGCACGTAGTTGTACACCACCGCATAGCTCTCTCGATATTGACGCTCGAACTCGCGCTCGCGACTCCGCGACCGCAGATGCAGCACCTTGCCGCCCGTGCCGTGCGTCGCCTTCTCAAATGATTCCCGCTGTCCGTCCAACTTGCTACACCCCGCCATCCGTTCGATCGGTATCCTCGGTAAGAGCCGTCACGTCGCCTGCAGCCGACAGCATCTCGAGCTCGTCATCAGCGAGCTCCTGCGCCTCGCTGCCCAGAACGTCAAGGCACCGCGCGAGCAGGTCCTCGCGGAAGGCCTCGGTGCCCGCCGACAGGTCCTTCGAAAATAGCCCCTTCAGCTGCTGCTCAAAATTGCGCTCGTTCATGTCTTACCCCTCTCGCGCCACGCCGAAGAACCTTCTGCGTCTCCTCGCGGGCTTGTTGCGTTTTTCACTTCACATCTTATACGACGGGGGCAAGCGATTCGTCCTAGACAATTACTGGCTTATCGGAACATTTTTCTACAGGACCTTTTGGCTGGACGTCACTCAGTAGATGGCTTCGCGTTGTCCCTCCGGCACATACTGCCCCAGCGAGCTCTTGCCCGGCGACGCCCCGACGCAAAGCGCCGTCGAGAAGGACCCTTTTCCCGTGCATGCCCCATGCTCGAGGCAAACGTCCAAACGAATGTGTTAACCTATTCTAACTTTTGGAAAGAGGAGGCGGTATGGCCGAGAGAAAGCGCGGAACAATAGCGACCCTGCTCGACTTTGCGGGAGACTACAAGGCGCTGACGATCGTGGGGTGCGTGCTTTCGGCAGTCGCCATGGCGGTGAGCATGCTGCCGTTCGCCTGCATATGGCTCGTGGTGCGTGACATGGTGAAGGTGGCTCCCAACTGGCAGGCTGCCACGAGCATCGAAACCTACGGCTGGTGGGCGAGCGTCTCTGCCATTGCTGGAATCCTCATCTATCTCGTCGCGCTCATGTGCACGCACCTCGCGGCGTTTCGTACGGCCAACAACATGCGCAAGGCGTGCGCGGAGCATCTCATGCGCGCTCCGCTGGGATACTTTGACACGCATGCCTCAGGCCTCTTGCGCCGTCGCATCGACGGAGCCGCGGGTCGCACCGAGACGCTCCTCGCACACAATCTGGCCGACATAGCGGGCACCGTAGCCATGTTCGTGACCATGCTCGTGCTGCTCTTCGTGTTCGACTGGCGCATGGGCCTCGCCTGCTTTGCCGCGGCAATAGTGAGCGTGGCCGCCATGTTCTCCATGATGGGCGGTAAGAACGCGGGGCTCATGGCCGAGTATCAGGATGCGGCCGACACCATGAGCAAGGCTGGCACCGAGTACGTACGCGGCATCCCCGTGGTCAAGGTCTTCCAGCAGACGGTGCACAGCTTCCGCGCCTTCAAGCGGGCGATCGACGACTACTCGGCCAAGGCTGACCACTACCAGGGCGTCGTTTGCCGGGTGCCGCAGAGCATAAACCTGACCTTCACCGAGGGCGTCTTCATGCTGCTAGTGCCGGTTGCGTTGTTGCTCGCCCCGGGGGCACTCGCCACCAGAGACTTCGCGGGCTTCGTCGCAAACTTTGCGTTCTACGCGATCTACAGCTCCGTCCTCTCCACCGCGCTCGCACGCGTGATGTTTGCAAGCGGCGGGCTCACGCAGGCGGGCGACGCGCTCAGGCGCGTAGAAGAGGTTCTCGCGGCGCCACAGCTCGATGTGGCGAGCAACCCGCTGTCCCCCATGGGCAACGACGTCCGCTTTGAGGACGTTTCGTTTTCATACGAGGGTGCCGAGAGGCCCGCGCTCGACCGGGTGAGCTTTTCGATCGCCGAGGGAGAGACGGTGGCCCTGGTCGGCCCATCCGGTGGCGGCAAGACGACGGCGGCATCCCTGATCCCACGCTTCTGGGACGTGGATTGCGGCACGGTGAGCATTGGGGGCGTGGATGTACGGCAGATGGACCCGCACGTGCTCATGGACCGTGTTGCGTTCGTCTTCCAGAACAGCCGTCTCTTCAACGCAAGCATTGCCGACAACGTGCGCGCCGCGCGCCCGGACGCCACCGATGCCGAGGTTGCAGCAGCCCTTTCCGCAGCTCAGTGCGATGACATCCTAGCCAAGCTTCCCAATGGGGCCGACACCGTTATAGGCAGCCAGAGAACGTACCTCTCGGGAGGCGAGCGCCAGCGCGTGGCCTTGGCTCGCGCCATCCTCAAGGACTCGCCCCTCGTCGTGCTCGACGAGGCCACGGCCTTCGCCGACCCAGAGAACGAGGCACTCATCCAAAAGGCCTTCGAGGAGCTCACTCGCGATCGCACGGTAGTCATGATTGCGCACCGCCTGTCGACCGTAGTGCATGCGAGTCGCATCGTGGTACTCGACGAGGGACGTGTGGTCGAGCAGGGCACGCACGACGAGCTCGTGGAGAGAGGCGAGCTCTACGCGCGCATGTGGGCCGAATACAACCAGGCCATCCAGTGGCAGATCGCATCGTAGGGAGTTGGCATGAACCGCTTCAAGGAATATCTGCGAGACAAGTACGCCCTCTCCCCGCAGGGGGCCGATGACGTGTGTGGGGGCGTGGCGTGGACGGTGGTCACGAACCTTGCGGAGAGCCTACGGGGACTGCCGCTGTCATTCTTCGCCCACCGTGACCTGGCCGAGCTCACCGAGACCATGATGAGCGACGTAGACAGCATGGAGCACGTGTGGAGCCATGTGTTGGGCTACCTCTATGGCGCATACGTGAGCACGGTGTTTGTTTTCGCAGGGCTCGTGTGCTTCGACTGGCGCCTGGCGGTCGCGTGCCTCTGGGGAGTGCCTGTGGCGTTTGGCCTGCTCTACGGAACGCACGGCATAACGCGACGCAACGCCATTCGGTTCAAAGCCGATCGCCTGGCGGTGTCCGACGGCATCCAGGAGCTCATCGAAAACGCGAGGGAGATACGCGCGACCAACCAAGAGCGCGCCTTCCTGGACCGCCTCGGAGCCACCATCGGCACATTCGAGAAGACATCCGTTCGCTCCGAGCTGGTAACCGGCCTGTTCGTGAACGCGGCAAGCGTAATCATGCGCCTGGGTGTGGCAACCACCGTGTTGGTGGGCGCCCGGCTCATCACCAAAGGCCAGATCGACTTCATGACGTTCTTCATGTACCTGCTGGCCGTATCTCGCATATATGCCCCGTTCGACCAGGCGCTCGTGGGACCGAGCGGTTCGGGCAAGTCGACATGTGCCCGCTTGGCGGCGCGGCTCTGGGACCATACCGAGGGCTCGCTCACGCTTGGCGGCATCGAGGTGAACACTGTGGATCCCGAGACGCTCATGGGCAGCTACTCCATGGTGTTCCAGGATGTGACGCTGTTCGACGACTCGGTCATGGAGAACATCCGTCTTGGACGGCGCGGGGCGACCGACGAGGACGTCCTTGCCGCGGCGCGCGCCGCGAACTGCGACGAGTTCGTGAGCAGGCTGCCGGAAGGATACGCCACTCCCATAGGTGAGAACGGAGCCAGGCTCTCTGGCGGAGAGCGCCAGCGCATCTCCATAGCGCGTGCCCTGCTCAAGGACGCGCCGGTGGTGCTGCTCGACGAGGCAACGGCGTCGCTCGACGTGGAAAACGAGTCCAAGGTGCAGAAGGCCCTGTCAGAGCTGCTGCGCGGCCGCACGGTACTCGTCATAGCCCATCGCATGCGCACCGTGATGGGGGCCGACCACGTGGTGGTTCTCGAGAATGGCCACGTGACCGAAGACGGAGCGCCTGCCGACCTCCTTGCGCGCGGCGGCACCTTTGCCCGCATGGCAGCCCTGCAGGGAGGCACGCTGTAACGCCCCGGCCTGTGCGCCGCCCCGTTACCAGTTCTTGCGGAACGCTATGACGTTGCGGTCGCCGTCGCGAACGTAAACGGCGTCATCCACGTTCGCGAGGGCCAGCCTCACGCCTATTCCCGTGAGAAGGTCGTCGTCATCGTCCTCGGCCGGCTTGTACCTAGTCGGGTCGAAGGGCCTGCCCCAGTCGGCAAGGCTGACCACGATGGAGTTCGGGCTGGAGTTGTACATGTAGGAGAGCTGCACGTCCCCAGGCTCGTCCTGCTCGTCGTAGCCATGCTCGCAGACGTTGACGAAGAGCTCCTCCACGGTGAGGTCTATCTGCTTCCGCACGCTCGCGGGGCATTGGAACTGGGAGAGGTCGTAGTCCATGCGGCGCCTGAGCTTCTCGGCGCCCTCGGTCGTGGCGCGCACGGTCATGAGTCCCGTCACCTCGGGTGGCACGCCATATTCGATGCAGAGCATGGTGATGTCGTCCGACTGCTCGGCCCCCACGGACCACTTGCGCAGGTCCGCCCGAACCAGGTCCACGAGCATGCGAGGGTGCACGTTCTCGTTCTTGGCGAGAAACGCCTCGAGCCGATCGTTGCCGTACTCCTCCTCGTTCGCATTGAAGGCCTCGTTGACGCCGTCGGTATAGAGCAAGAGCTCGTCACCAGGCTCGAGCATGACGCTCGACGACTCGTACGAGGAGTGCTCGAACAGGCCCAGAATTGGGCCGCTCCTCTTCTTGAGCCACGACCACGAGCCGTCGCGACGCAAGAGCGGCGGGTTGTGGCCAGCGTTCACGTAGGTCAGGCGGCCGGTGCGGTAGTCGAGCGTGGCCGCCCACACCGTCACGAACATGCCGGCGTCGTTGCTCGCGCAGAGGTTGCAGTTGGCGTTGCGCACCGCCTCCGCAAGGTCTATGCC
The DNA here is from genome assembly GCA_017941585.1 of Olsenella sp. Taxonomy (GTDB): domain Bacteria; phylum Actinomycetota; class Coriobacteriia; order Coriobacteriales; family Atopobiaceae; genus Olsenella_J. The sequence goes on from JAGAWD010000035.1 coordinate 12,375, forward strand.
GCGCTTCATGTAGTTCGCGAGCTCCGTCTTGGCAGACATCATGAAGAGCGCGGCGGGGATGCCCTTGCCGCTCACGTCGGCGATCAGGAAGCCGAGCGTGTGGTCGTCGATGAGATAGAAGTCGTAGAAGTCTCCGCCGACCTCGCGTGCGGCGTTCATGGAGGCGTAGATGTCAAATGCGTCCACGTCGGGAAAGGGCGGGAACGTGCGCGGCAGCGCCGACACCTGGATCGCCTTCGCCGTGGCCAGGTCGCTCTCGATCCTTCGGGCCTCGGCCGCTATGGCGCCTCGCAAGGCTCCAACGGTGCGGTTTATGTCGTCCGAAAGGGACGCGAACTCCGTACTGTCGCGAACGTCGACCTGCGCCTCGAGATTTCCGGAGGTGATTTCCTCGAGAGTGCCGTTCACCTGCCAGATGTTGTTTACCACCACATGGCGAATGAGAATGTAGATGGCAGCGAACAGTGCCGCGAGCACAAGGACCTCCATGAACGAGGTCACGATCACGGCAAGGTCGCGGGACTGGACGGCCTCGGCAACCGGAAGCAGAGCAACGGCACGCAGCCCCTCGACGTCTTGGTGAATGGCATAGTAGTCCACCCCGTACAGGCTCGTCCGAAACAGCTCGCCCGAGCCGTAGGAATCCGACTCGCTCATGAGTGCGCGCGTTTCGGAATCGAAGAGCGACATGTCCTTGCGGGAGCCAAGGAACTTGCCGTCTTCAGTCATCACGACGATGAAGCCGCCGGCCCCCACGCACCGATTGGCGACGGCAGCGCGCACCTGTGCGACGATGTCGTCGAGAAACTCGTCGGTGTCGTAGCCCGCCTGCACGAAGCCACCTTCGATGTGTACGCCCGCGATCTTCCTCCACTCGCTTTCGTCGGCCGCCATGGGACGATAGTCCTGGACGTAGTGCAGCGATCGGCCGGCAGGCAAAAGGTCCAAAAACTCGCGGGACTGCTCCCCAGAATGCATGTCGAAGCCAACGTAGGTGGGATTGTTGCTGGCCACGATGATGCCGTCGGCGTTCACCACGTACACTTCGCTCACGTCATGCGCGCGCGCCATCTCGCCCAAGTCGACGTTGGACGCGTTCGAGACGGAGACGATGTCCTTCGCCACACGACGCGTCCGCTCGAGCAGGTTGGCGTCGGAAGCATCGCGTATGTCTGACTGAACCTCGCCTATCTCCCGCGCGAGCGTGGAGACGGCCCTGGAGGTCGTGGTGCTCTGCTGCAGGGCAAACGTAAAGCCCACCGTGATGACGAACCCCACGATAACGACGCCCAGCATGCCCGTCTGTATGACCTGGGAGATCTCGCGCTCTCCTCTGGCGTGCAGGAGCTTCTGTCC
>JAGAWD010000386.1 GCA_017941585.1 Olsenella sp.
ACCGCCTGTTCGGGTCGGGGCCGTTCTTCACGACGGTCAACAAGTTCAGCAGGGTCATCTACCGCGGCCGCGAGTTGGAGGAGCCATTCTCGCTGCGTGCCTACTACGGCGCGTGGGGCAGCCACTCGGTCGAGGTCGTGCAGCAGCTCACCCCGGGCGACTCGATGTACACCGACTACAATGACATGGACGCTCCGGGCATCAATCACCTCCACATGTTCGTCGAGAGCCTCGAGGAGGCCAAGGAGGCCTGCGAGGCCCTTGGCATCCCCATCGTGGTGATTGGCTACAGCGATTTGTCGGGCGCGCTGGCCAAGTGCGAGGCCATGGGCATCGATCCGGCGTCGGTGGGGCTCGACGAGTCCAAGATCGGGTTCATGGTCGTCGACATGACCGAGCGGCTTGGCATGATGGTGCAGCTGATCAGCGACGGCGCCAAGCTCATCCACAACATGGTGATGGACGCCGGAAGGGATTGGGACGGCGAGACGGACCTCATTCGCCCATTGGGCTAGTCACGCCCATTGGCAAGGCCGCGCCCACGCTCCGGCCGCGCCCACGAGCTGGGCATCGATTCCATCGCGCAAGGCGCGCTTCGCCGACAAACGAACCTCGCCGACAAGCGAAACGCGCTCGCCGAGAATCGAAACGAGTCTCGTCGACAGACGAACAGGAGATGGCAATGAGTCTTTCGCAATTCAGGCTCGACGGGCGCGTCGCGCTCGTGACGGGCGCAAGCTCGCGCGGCATCGGTAACGCCTCGGCCAAGATCCTTGCCGAGGCGGGGGCAAAGGTGTTCTTGGTCGCCCGCCGAGAGGAGAGGCTGCGCGCGGCGGTGGCAGAGATCGAGGCTGCGGGCGGCGCGGCGGGCTACGCGGTCGCGGACGTGTCCGACGAGGCGCAGTGCAAGGCGGCTGTGGACGCGTGCGTCGCCCGCTTCGGGGGCGTCGATGTCATGGTGCTCGCGTCGGGCATCAGCGGGCTCACCGAGAGGAGCCTGGACGACGCCTTTGACACCGACAACTACCGTAAGGTCCTCGGCACCAACATGGACGGCGCCTACTTCATGATGAAGTACGGCTACGCCGAGTGTGCGAAGGGCGGCCAAGGCTCGATCGTGCTCGTCAACTCGCTCGCTGGCTTCAGTGCGAGGGGCAGCGCCGCCTACGCCGCCTCGAAGGGCGCCATGCGGGCATGGACGCATAACTTCGCCAAGAAACTCGCGCCTCTCAAGGTGCGCGTCAACGCCGTCATCCCCGGCCTTGTCGACACCGAGATGACGCATCCGGAGGGCATGGACGAGCAGTTCGAGAAGTACGTCGCGCCGGCGGCCGCCGAGATACCGCTCGGCAGGCTGGGCACCGTTGATGACATCGCAAACGGCGTCCTTTACCTGGCGTCCGACGCCTCCGAATGGGTTACGGGCCACAGCATCCTCATCGATGGGGGAGAGCTCGCGTAGGTCAGCGCAGGCCGAGCGTCTCCCTCAGGGCAACGTACTGCCCTGCGCCCGGCGTCGCGTCTTCGAGCGCGGCGTCGATACCGTTCTCCTGCAGCGCGTCCAGGTACGCGTGCACGTACGCGTCGGAGCTGCCGCCCTGGTTGATCGTTATGCAGAAGCGATCCGGCATGGCCACGACCAGGAGCACGGGGGCGGAGCCGAACGCAGGCGTCGAGGAGTAGACGCGATCGATCAGGGCGAGGTAGCCCTCGTCGGAGAAGCGCCGCGCATAGGAGCAGTTGAACGTGAAGGGAGGCCGGTCGACGGTCATGCTTTGCGTCGCCTCCTCCGTCTGGGCATAGGGCATCGGCGGAAGCGCGTCCATGAACGAGGCGAACCCCTTTACGGTGTAGAGCTTTGCCGCGGGGGACGTGACCTTGAGGATGGTCTGGTTGACCTTGGCGGCGACTTCGTCCGTGCCGTCCTTCTCGTCGACCTCGATGTCGTACATGGCGGGTGGCATGGCGCAGTTCCTGAACGTGTGGGGAATGCCCAGCACACCCCTGAAGTTTACAGGCATCGCCACCCTCATGCGCCGCACCTCGGGCTGGACCTTCCGGACCGCTGCCGCGTACAGGGTCACGAGGGCAGCGGAGGCCTTGATGCCCCGCTCCCTCGCGAAGCCCATCAGGTCGGCGGCGTTTGCGGTGACGTAGAACGTACGCGGGCCATCCCCGGGATCGCCCAGGCGCTCGTGCACCGCATATTCCACCTTCGGCAGCCCGGCGCCCGCGGCCTGTGGGTCCCACGGGATTCCCGCCTCGCGCAATGCCTGGTCGACCGCCCTCAGGGGCTCGGCCTCCGCGTCGGGATGGGCCTCGTCCCTAGGGGAGAGGACCTCTCCCCTCAGCAGCGCCGCGTAACGGCTCATGGTGGCGTCCACGAAGGAGAACAGCCCGCCTCCGTCCGTCAGCCCGTGGAAGATGCTGAAGCGGACGCTCCTGCCCTGGTGATAGACGCCTAGCAGGTGCCCGTTCGCCTCCTCACCACCCAGGACGGGCGGCTCGTCGTCGTTCCACTCGGCAACCGTGATGGAGTGGGGGAGGTGGTCGCTGTAATAGAACAGCCCGTCCTCCTCGCGTACGCCATAGGTCGCCCATGGGCACTGCCTTACGGCCCCGTCGACCGCCTCCTGCAGCAGGCGCAGGTCAGGCGGTGTCTTGAGCGTCACCTTCGCGGACGTGGCGAGAAATGCCGCGTCGCCGTAGAACATCATTCGTCCCGAAAGGATTGGGTCGTCGTTCATTTTTTTCTCCGTCACCCCGTGTAACGCGTCACCGCTGCCGTACGGCGCGTTACCGCTGTCGCGTGACTCGTAGCCGCTATTTGTTGAGCCCGTCCTGGATCTTGCCGACGTCTGCGAACTCGTAGTCGGTGCCGCGGCCCATGGCGTACGTCACGGCGCCGCACGCGACGTTTGCCAGCACCGCCTGGCACCTCGTGAGGCCTTCCAGCACCGCGATGTAGTCCAGCGTCCGCGTGTACGGGTCAGACCGCTCCCGGTCATAGATCTCGACCAGCAACTGCCCCTGGTTTTCTTCTTGCTCGTAGTCGACCCGCTCCTGGTCCACAAAGATCAGCTTGTCGGCCAGCTCGCTCGCGAGGAAGAGGTCGAGGTACGACTGGTCCTCGGTGCAGAGGTATACGTGGTCGAAGTTCCCCTCCCGCACGTAGTCGATCGCCTTCGCGAGCGTCGCCTCGGCGCTAAGCCCGTGCGGGACGAACTTCGACACCTTCTCGGCGGTGTAGTCGGTGCCGCGCACGATCACGGCGAGCACGCGATTGGCGTCGGCCGGGAACACCTTGGCGAGCGTCGCGTCGACGTGGGCGCGCACCGCCTCGTTGTACCTGAGGTCGTCGCCGTAGCGCAGCTCCGCCCTCCTGTTGGAGAAAACGAACTCGGTCATGTAGGGATTGAGGTTGAGGTTGGAGTTCTGGTCTAGGATCACGTGCTGCGAGTTGTAGACCTCCTTGAGGTCGTAGTCTGAGACCTGATCGAAGAACATGGACCAGACGTCCTTGCCCGAGGTGCCGGCAAACTGGTTGGGGTCGTTGGCGAGGCCCAGGTCGACCACGGGGATGAAGTCAGGACGGATGGCACGTATCATCTGCGTGGTTCCCAGCACGTTGGCGATAAGCGCGGTGAGGCCGTTCTCCTTCACGGGCTGCTTGATGAGGTAGAACGTCTTGTCTGGGTTGAGCGGTCCGTAGTAGAACTCGCGCTTTATCCAGTAGAGGCTCGTCATGACCAGGAAACTGGGGACGTCGTTCGTGAACACGTTCTGCACGTTCCACCTGATCTCGGAATGCACGCGCAGGGTGCGCAGGTCCCTGAGCTCGGGGCGCGCCTCGAACAGGCTCTCCTCGGAGTCCGCGATAAGCAGCCTCTCGTCTTCGGCAAAGAAGAGCGCGGCGGTCGGGTCGGTGAACGCGACCACGGCGGTCGGGTTGTGCCTGCGGATCATCCTCGCCGTGTGGTAGCTGTACTCCTCCAGCTCGTCGTACACGAAGAGCTGGAACCTGTCGACGTATGACCAGTCGAGGTCCTCGTCGTCCGGCGAGTACTCCCAGTAGTTGGAGAGGTGCATCTGCACTAGGGCATTGTTCTCTGCATCCTCCCAGTTCACCGGCTTGTTCTTCTCGAAGCCCAAGCAGTAGGCGATGCTGCCGTCCTCGTGGTACGCCACGATCT
>JAGAWD010000387.1 GCA_017941585.1 Olsenella sp.
CGAGAAGAGCGCGGCGCTCACCGCCGCGACCGCAAAACTGGACTTCGAGCCAAACTTCATGTCGATCACCCCTCTGTGTTCGAGACCGCTCCTTGTTCGCAGGATAACGCTCCGCGACGACGTGCCCGCGACTTGTTCGCAAACGGCGCGTCGGTTCGATAATCGTGCTTTCGGCCGACCCAAGACGCAACCGCATCGCCACATCTGCCGAACTTGACGCGAACACGTGTACCCATCTGTGCTAGAATCTTCCACACTATCTAGAACATTCGTTCGCGATTGGATTCTGGCCATGGACACCCTCACGAAGCTCGGCATACTGGCGGAGGCGGCACGATTCGATGCCGCGTGCACGTCTTCGGGGGTCACGCGGGGACCCAAGGATGGAAAGGTGGGGCTGGTAAGTGGCGCCGGCCTCTGTCACACGTTCTCGCGCGACGGACGCTGCATCACGCTCCTGAAGGTACTCATGAGCAACGCGTGCAGCTACGACTGCGCGTACTGTGTCAATCGCTGCGGCGCGTCCTGCAGGCGCGCGACGTTCGAACCGCGCGAACTGGCGGAGCTCACGGTCGACTTCTATAAGCGTAACTACATCGAGGGCCTCTTCCTCAGCTCTGGCGTCTTAGGAACGCCGGACGCAACCACGGAGCGGATGATCGAGTGCCTCCGCGTCCTTAGGGAGGATCTTCTCTTCAACGGCTACGTCCACGCAAAGGTCATTCCCGGCACATCACCCGAGCTTCTGGACAGGCTGGGACATCTCGCAGACCGCATGAGTGCCAACCTCGAGCTTCCCAGCTCCAGGTCCCTCGCAGAGCTCTGCCCCAACAAGGATGCCGGAAGCATTACCAAGTCCATGGCGCAGATCACCACTGCCCGCCAAGGCGAGGCAAAGCGACTTCTCGAGTCCGGTCGCGGCGCGGCAAGGGCGGCGCTTGTGCGTCACTCGTCAAACGACGTTGTCCAACGGGCGCCCTCATGCACCAACATGGGACTCCGTCTCAACTCCAACTCGATGACGCTGCGCCCACCCGACCCCGTCGGGTCGGGCAGGAGGAAGTTTGCGCCTGCCGGTCAATCGACACAGCTGATAATCGGCGCATCGCCCGAAAGCGACCACCACATCCTTCAGCTGTCCAAGTCCCTGTACCAGAAGTTCGACCTCAAGAGGATCTTCTTCTCCGCCTACGTGCCCGTCGTCGAAGACGCTCGACTGCCAGACTCGGCCACCCCCGTGCCCCTCAGACGAGAGCATAGGCTCTACCAGGCAGATTGGCTCATGAGATACTACGGGTTCGACGCAGACGAGTTGACGACCCCAGACACGCCATGGCTCGACCTCGATCTTGACCCAAAGCTCGCCTGGGCCCTCACCCATCAGGGACGCTTTCCTGTGGAGGTGAATTCCGCAAGTCTTGAGGAGCTTCTTCGTGTGCCCGGCATCGGACCCATGGGCGCAAGGCGCATCGTCGCGGCCAGGCGACGCAAGCTGCTTAGCTACGACGACCTGAAAGCACTCAACATCACCCTGAAGCGCGCACGTCACTTCATCTGCTGCAATGGGATGCGAGACCCAAAGGCTCCTCTCGACGAGGAACTCATCAGAAAGGAAGTGGCGAGAAGTGCACGCGATAGTAAATACAACAGAACCCGTCGCTCCGCAGAGGGACAGCTCTCGCTCTTCTAGAGTCGAGCAGAGCGTACCGGACGATATCCGCTACGCGGTCGCAGAGATTTCGCAATGCCTATCTAATGGTTACCGGGTCGTCATTCCCTGCGGCCATAGTCTCGAGAGAATTCTTGCAGGGGTCGGGATGGCATATCTCGCCCACGCCCCGGCAAGCATGGTGCGCCTCGCGTATTCAGAGGACA
>JAGAWD010000388.1 GCA_017941585.1 Olsenella sp.
CAGCGAGAACCGTCCCCCTGGCGCAAAACGTGCAGCGAGAACCGTCCCTCTGGCACACGGAAGATGTAGCCACTCGATAGCTTGTCAAGACTCCCGTTCGAGAGGGCCTGCCCGTCCATCTCTTCGGTGTTCCTCTCGTCCTGGCTCATGCACCTCTCCTTATGTCTGCGCCAAACGGAGAGCGTATCTCCCTAACCCGCACGCATTGTGTGCACTTGCGTCAAAGCCATCCCATGTTGTGCGAGGCGAGTGGCAAAGGCTGTCGCTTCGGCTTTCCCGGAGATGTTACGGACTTTGAACGAACTTGTTCCGATTTGCTTGCCGCGATAGGCAAGCCCGTATACTAATGTGGTAAGCGAGCACGCCGAGCGGCTGCAATCTCTCGGCAGATGGATGCAAGGAGGGGCCAATGGGAGCTTTTTTTGGAGCGGCCTCGAGTCGCGACGTGGTTCTTGACGTGTTCTTTGGTGTGGACTATCACTCCCATTTAGGCACCAGGCGTGCCGGAATGGTCATCTGGGACGGATCCCATGGCTTCCAGCGCGGGATTCACTCCATCGAGAACACTCCGTTCCGCACCAAGTTTGAGAAGGACCTTTCTGGGTTTTCGGGAGAGGTCGGCATTGGCTGCATTAGTGACTCCGACCCCCAGCCGCTGCTTGTGCGCTCGCACCTGGGCGTGTTTGCGCTGACGACGGTGGGAGCCGTGAACAACGCCGAGCAGCTCATAGACTCGTTCACGGGCATCGGCCATCAGTTTATGGCCATGAGCTCGGGCGACGTGAACATGACCGAGCTGGTTGCCGCGCTCATCAACACGCAGAGCGATCTTGTGAGCGGAATCCAGTATGCGCAGGAGCAGATCGAGGGCTCGCTGACCCTGCTGATCATGACCGAAAAGGGCGAGCTCATTGCTGCGCGCGACAAGATGGGACGCCTGCCCGTGCTGATTGGCAAGGACGACGACGGCTACTGCGTGACCTTTGAGTCGTTCTCGTACGGCAAGCTTGGCTATGTTGACGAGCACGAGCTTGGGTCTGGCGAGATTGTGCGCATCACGGCCGACGGCTATGAGATCCTGGCGCCCGCGCGCGACGAGATGCGCATCTGCGCGTTCCTGTGGGTGTACTACGGCTATCCGAACTCCAACTACGAGGGCGTCAACGTTGAGACCATGCGCTACCGCAACGGCGCGATCATGGCTCGCGACGACGCCGAGCATGGATTGCTTCCCGACGTGGACTATGTGGCGGGCGTGCCCGACAGCGGCCTTCCGCATGGCATCGGGTATGCCACCGAGAGCGGCAAGCCCTTTGCTCGGCCGTTCGTCAAGTACACGCCCACGTGGCCTCGCTCGTTCATGCCGGCCAACCAAGCCGTGCGCAATCGCGTGGCCAAGATGAAGCAGATTCCGGTGCCGGAGCTCATTCGCGACAAGAAGCTGCTGTTCGTCGACGATTCCATCGTGCGCGGAACGCAGTTGCGCGAGACGATCGACTTCCTGTATGGCGCAGGTGCCGCCGAGATCCACATGCGCAGCGCATGCCCGCCCATCATGTTTGGTTGCAAGTACCTGTCATTCTCGCGCAGCAGGTCGGACTACGAGCTGATCGCGCGGCGCAAGGTGCTTGAGCTTGAGGGCGAAGAGGGCGAGAAGCACCTGGACGAGTATGTCGACGGCCATACCGAGCGTGGTCGCTGCATGCTGCGCGCCATCTGTGAGGAGATGGGCTTCGACTCGCTCAACTACCAGACGCTTGATGGCCTTCTTGACGCCATCGGCATCGATCGCAAGCTGGTCTGCACCTATTGCTGGAGCGGCAAGGAATAGCGCGTTCCACGGGCACGCTCCTATGCGCTTTGCGTCTAGGGCTGTCCCCATGGCACGTTTCGGTACAGAGGGTCGGTCCTCGTCTCCCGTTTCGGGACACAAGGACCGTCCCTCTCTCCCGTCAGGAGGGGGTGGCCAGAAGGGACGGTCCCCGTTGCGCACCGTGCCCGGCAGGGACGACAAGTACGGCAGGGGCCCCGCCTTCTACTCCAATGCCATCACAACCTTGGGCAGGAGGGTCTCCGACCGCCTCGACATCGAGCCCCGAGAGGTCGAGAGGGGCAAGTACTGGTCCGTCGCGTGCGTCGGCAGCTATGTCGCGAAGCGCCGGAAGGGGACCTTCGAGTGGAGGCTGCGCAATGAGGTCCTCGAGGCAATCAAGAGAATCGATCTCACTGACGTCCCCACCCACGAGCCGAAAGGTGCGGAGCCCTGGTTCGACGAGGGACGCCTGAGGAGGCTGATCGGGCTCTACAAGGCAGACTTCGGGTGGTTCCGGGGCGACGGCGCCCCGAAGGGTGACCAGGAGTCATACAAGTGGGACCGCGTCGCAAACTACCAGGAGAACTGGGACATCGACGCGGACGATTTCTCCAGCCATGCGATAGCGGCCCTCAAGCCGGCGGTGCAGGGGATGGGACAGCTTTCCGAACAACGGTGCCTGTCCCAGTTGTATGGGTGCGAAAGCGGGGCGCCGTGGGACCTGAAGTACTGGATTATCCATGCCGGCGCCGCCTGGCCGTAGCCCTTGCACTGCTC
>JAGAWD010000389.1 GCA_017941585.1 Olsenella sp.
AGCAAAGACATGGGCCGGAGGCACGTTCCTCCGGCCCTATTTTGTCGCTATCCCTCCTGTGGGGTCTCCAAGAGTTGCGGGGTCCCCAAGAGTCTAGCCCGCGCTTTACGCTTCTAAATTGGTCTTGAACGTGCGCCGCTCGGGAACATATCCCTTAGGGCAACCAGGGAGGAGCAGATATGGAGACCATGGAGTGCCTGCTTTCACGCAGGTCGTGCAGAAAGTACAAGCCCGATCCCGTTCCGGGCGAGATCGTCGACAAGATCATCGAGGCGGGGCTGTATGCGCCGTCGGGAATGGGGAGGCAGTCGCCGATCGTGATTGCAGTGAGCGATCCCCTGATGCGGGATAGCCTCTCGCGCGTCAACGCCGAGATCATGCGCGTGGCATCCGACCCCTTCTTCGGGGCGCCCACAGTGCTCGTGGTGCTAGCTAAGAAAGATGTTCCGACGCGCGTGTATGACGGGTCGGTCATGCTCGCCAACATGATGACGGCTGCCCAGGATCTGGGACTCTCCAGCTGCTGGATACATCGTGCGAAGGAGACGTTCGAGAGGCCGGAGGGCAAGGCCCTGCTCGATCGACTTGGCATTCCGGACGAGTACGAGGGCGTGGGCAACCTCATCCTCGGCTATGCCTCGGAGGAGCCGCCAGCCGCGAAGGCGCGCAGGGAGGGTCGCGTCTACAAGATCTAGGAGGCCTCTGGCTTGCTATCATCGGCCAGGCCGGGAGAACAACAGGCGGGCCCGCTGTCAATGCAGCGAGCCCGCCTGGCTTTACTCCATATGTGCCGTGCAATAACGTCCTTATGATAGCAATGCTATCTGGCGCCTTCGCGCAGCTTGTCCCTCTGTCCAAGGGCGAAGAGCGCCGTTGCGAGGCAGATTGCCATGCAGACGATGCCGAGGACGAACATCAGGGGGAAGCCGCCGGGGGAGTCGATGACGAAGCTCCAGAAGACGGCGGCGACGGCGGACATGAGGGAGCCGACCATCGAGACGCGCGAGTAGATGTTCGTGTAGTCCTTGGAGCCGAAGACGGTTCGGACCAGGAGCGGGGTCTGGACCACGGTCATGGCGTACACGATGCCAAAGAGGAAGGCGCCCGCGAGGAGCACCGGGAGCACGGACGGCACGAACCACATGAGCAGCACGCCCGCGACGCCACAGGCAAGGCCGAAGAAGACGCCGGCCTTCGCGGACCTGTCGTTGATTATGCCGAGGATGACCTTGCCGATCGCCTGGCCTGCCATCGCTGCGCTCGCGATGATGCCGGAGGCCGCCGCAATCTGGGGCAGGCTGTCCTTGAACGACGTGGCATAGCTAGCAAGGAACTGATAGATGGTCTGGTTGAGGGTGATTATCCCGCAGAAGATGGTTAGCGCGAAGAAGGCTGCCGTCTTCATGGCCGTGGAGGCGTCGATGCCCTCGGCCTCGGCCGTGGCGGCCGTGCCCCCGTCGGTTGCATCCTCGCGGGCGCCATAGGGGAGAAGGCCCTTGTCGGCCGGGCTGTTGCGAATGACGAAGATCGTGAACGGCAGGGTGCCCACGAGCGCAATCACGCCGAAGACGAGATAGGCAAGCCTCCAGCCCTCCGGGCCGCTCTGGATTATGGACGTGCCGATGGGGTTGAAGATGACGCCGCCGATGCCCGTGAAGGCCATGCAGAGTCCGACGAAGAAGCCAACTTTCTCGACGCACCACGCGTTGATGAGCGTGGGGACGGAGAGATAGATGAGCGGAGCCATGCCGATGCCCATGACGGCGCCGCACACGTAGAACTGCCAGATTTCCTGGCAGAGCGACATGCCGATGCAGCCGAGACCACATAGCACGACGCTAGCAGAGAGGACGACGCGCAGGTCGAACTTGCTCATGAGCTTGCCCGCGACGGGAAGCGAGAGCATCTGCGCGATGTTGAGAATCGAGAAGTAGAGCGTGAAGGTCGCCCTCGGAACGCCGAAGAACTCGCTGACGGGAGTGAAGAAGATTCCAGCGCAGCTGAGGATGAGGGCGCAGGGCAGGCAGGTGATTGCGATGCACGAAGCCACGATGAGATAGGCGTAGTGAAAGCCGCCGTTCGTCGACTTCGCCTCGCTTCCGGAAGTGCTCATTTGTGAAGCCTTTCCTTTCTATATAGGTACGGGACTGAATCATGGTAAGAGAAATGGCCGCACGTTGGTATGTGCGGCCATACAAATGATGCGCCGTTCTATGGCGAGCGGGCCCGTGCGGATCTACTCGACGTCCTCGAACGCGCCAGGCATGTCGAAGCCCGACCACGAGGGCTCGCCCGTGTACGTCATGACATCCTCGTCTCCCTCGAGCGCGCGAACCGCACCGGCGGCCGCGCCCTCCATCTCGAAGTCGCCCCCGTAGGCCACGACGGGTGCGATCCAGTCCACGTGCCTCGTGATGTAGGAGACGAACTGCTCGTCGTTCGAAACGCCTCCCGTGAGGATGATGCCGTCGACCTTTCCCTCGAGGGCGGCCGCGAAGCCGCCGATGGCCTTTGCCGTCTGGTAGGCCATCGCCTCGAAGACGACCTTTGCCCACTGGTCGCCGTCGGCGATGCGGCTCTCGATCTCGATTGCGTCGTCGGTTCCGAGAAGCCCCTTGAGGCCACCCGTCTTGCCGATGACGCCCATGATCTCCTTCTTGTCGTGCTCGCCGGAGAACGCGAGTGCCACGACCGGCTTGAGGGGCACCTCGCCCGAGCGGTTGGGCGCGAAGGGGCCGGACCCCTCGAGGACGTCGTTGGTGTCGACCATGCGTCCGTTCCTGTGAGCGGCTACCGAGAGCCCGCCGCCGACGTGGGCGACGATGACGTTGACCTCGTCGTAGCGCTTGCCGAGCGAGGCGGCGTAGCGGATGGCGCACTCCTTCTGGTTGAGGCAGTGCACGTGGCTCTTGCGGTAGACGCCGGGGTATCCAGTGATGCGCGCGACGTCGTCGAGCTCGTCCGTGTCGGGCTGGTTGACGGCATATGCGGGCTTGCCGGTCTGCCTGGCGAACTCGAAGAGGATCGGCGCGCCGAGTATGGCGGGGTGATTCATCCCGCAGTTGAGCACGTGCTCGCAGACCGTCTCGTCGATGGCGAAGATGCCGCCGACGGTGGGCCCCATCCCCCCACAGTAGCCGGAGAAGGCGTCAATGGAGTCGAGGGCGACGCCCGCGCTCTCCAGCTCGTCGAGGATGGTCTTCGTGCGGTACTCGAGCTGGTCCTTCGCCAGGTCGAACTGAGCGAGCTCGGCGGGGTCGTGGCGGACGTTCGCCTTCATCACCACGGCGTCGCCGTCGAAAACGGCGACCTTGGTCGAGGTTGAGCCGGGGGAGAGGGTAAGGACGCGATGGGACATGTGGTTCTCCTTTGGGTCGTGTGGTCGTGCCATGCGGACGAGTGACGCGAGGTTCCTTTCCGCCATTTCGGGACGGGGTCGTCCCCGTCATTTTGGGATGGGACGGTCCATGCCATCCCGGGGCGGGACGACAAAAGCGTTGGCTCATGCCCTCCCTTCCACGTTTCTGGGCCTGAACGCGAGGTACAGGATCACGGACGTGACGTATCCGATGACCATGAGGTACAGGTAGGTGCTCCACCAGGTGGGGATCATCTTATCCAGGCCCACCTGCGTGAATGCCTCGGTGAGGGAGATGATCGTGACGAAGATGAGGTTCTCGATGAATATCTGGACGTAGACGCGGGCGGGGCTTTCGCCGAGCGCGCCCGTGAGGCTCCGCGCGATGGTTCCCGTGGGTATGACGAGCTGAGCGAGCACATTGGTCGCAAAGGCCACGCACGTGTAGGGATACCACGTCGCCCACTCGAGAGGGGCCCCGGCCAGAAGCGTCGCGCTCGTGTTTATCACCACGGCCAGCACGAGGTCTTGGATTACTACCTTGATGTTCCAGTCGCACATGAGGCGATTCCTTCCGTCATGCATGTTCCATTGTCCAACAGGGTATCCGCAGCCTTGCATTTCATCTATATGTTGCGCTTTAAATTTGCCCGCATGATGGTTTAGTATATTTGTGCAACAGTACAGGTAGTCGTGAAAGGTTTCCAATTGAAGCTGAGAACGGTCCTGAACGAGCTTTCCTGCAGGGACTTCTTCATCCATCGTCCGGCTCAGCTCGACTGGGACGTGGTCGTCTCGCTCGAGCGCGGGGTGTCAGAGTCCGAGGGCGTCATCAGGCTCAGCTCGCTCGAGTCCTACGAGAGGCTTGGCGGCTATTCGCGGACCGGCCTGCTCCTCGTGTTCTGCGGGCAGGACGTCCCCGAGCAGTATCGCCACCCCGAGGAGCACGCCGTGATGGTGAGCAGTGCCCTCTCGTTCGAGTCGTTCGCGGGCGGCTTCGAGGAGCTCGTGAAGAGGAGCGGAATCCTCGCCGTGCGGCGAGAGAAGCTCTTCAACGCGTTTCTCGACTCCTACGACGTACAGCAGTTCGCGACCCGGGCGGCGGAGGTCATAGGAAACCCGCTCATCGTCTCGAACTCCGACCACCGGCTCCTCGCAAGCGCGGGCGACATCCCCGAGGACCGCGCGGACGTGCGCGAGTCGATTGACCAAGGCTACGTCTCCGAGCACGCCAACGCCCACCTCGAGGAGGACGGCGTGCTGGAGGTCGTGCGCGCGGCGCGTCACTCCATAATTACCGAGAACGAGCGCACGGGCCTGCGCAGCGTCACCTCGATCGTCTACCACCACCACCTCGAGATGGGCCGCTTCGACGTCTTCGAGGTGGACAAGCGCATCGACGGGCTCGACCTCGAGCTCATAGACTACGCGAGCTCGCTCGTCGGCCTCCTGATCGACCGGTTGGGCGCCGCCGGCGACCGGGTGGGGTTCGGCTCCTCGGTCCTGCTCGACCTCCTCTCGGACGGCTTCGTCAACGAGGAGACGATGCGCGCCCAGCTCCGTCTCGCCGAGATTCCCCTCGACGAGACGTACGTCCTTATGGGGCTCGTGGGCCAGAAG
>JAGAWD010000390.1 GCA_017941585.1 Olsenella sp.
AAATCGGACGCTATGGCACAGGCCATCTCGCAAATCGGGCGGGATGGCAGAAAAGGGGCCTCCCATCTCAGGAATCCGACGCCATGGCACAAACCATCACGCAAATCGGGCGAAATGGTGCCATGGCGCCGGATTTGCGTGATATCGGGCCCCGTTTGTGCCACGGCGTCGGATTTGCGAGATGGAGGGGCGCGATTCTGCCATACCGTCGGATTTGCGAGATGGAGGGGTGCGATTCTGCCATGCCGCCGGATTTGCGAGATGGCGAGGGCGCGCTCGCCACACATATCCCCAAATACCAGCTGCGCAGATACAGAAGCTAGCCTGAATCGCTCGGCGCAGCCGGCACAGTCGGCTCCACCGCCGAGGCAATAGCGCGCGCCTCTCTGTCCCACGCGCGAAGCGTCTGCCATATCTCCTCGGCGACACTCTCGGGAACACCCTTCACCTCGGCGATCTCCTCGGGGCTCGCCGCGCGGAGGCGTTTCATCGAGCCAAAGTGGCGCATGATCGCCTTCTTGCGCTTGGGCCCCACCCCCTCGACCTCGTCCAGGATCGAGACGGACTGAGCCTTCGTGCGCAGCTCGCGGTGGAAGGTGATGGCAAAGCGGTGCGACTCGTCGCGCACCTGCTTGATGAGGTAGAGCGAGGCCGAGCCCGAGGGAAGGACGACGGGGGTGTCGTCCCAGGGCACGAAGACCTCCTCGTCGGACTTGGCGAGACCGCAGACGGGGATGTCGAGGCCGAGTTCCTCGAGCTGGGTGAGCGCCGCCGTGAGCTGGGGCTTGCCGCCGTCGACCACGAGAAGGTCGGGCGCCGACCTGGCGAAGCGCTCGTCGGCCATGCGCTCCGGGCTGTAGCGGCGACCCAGAACCTCCTGCATCGAGACGAAGTCGTTCGCCTCGTCGAGCTCGGTGCGGATCTTGAAGCGACGGTACTGGCCCTTGTCCGCCCGGCCGTTGGTGAAGACCACCATCGAGGCGACCGTGAAGGCACCGTGCAGGGTGGAGATGTCGAAGCACTCGATGCGCATGGGCGGCGCGTCGAGCGCGAGCGCGCTCTCGAGCTGCAGAAGCGCCTGGTTGGTGCGGTCGTCGGCGTATCCCGTGCGCACCATGTAGCGCATGAGGGCGTGGCGGGCGTTGCGCGAGGCCATCTCGAGCAGGTGGCTCTTCTCGCCGCGCCGGGGCCTGTGCAGGCGGCAGACGTGGCCGCGCTTCTCGGTGAGCCACTCCCCCAGCAGCTCGGCATCGGGCAAATCGACCGTCACGTCCACCTCGGAGGGGATGTCGGCCGTCTCGTCGTAGTAGCGCTTGACGAAGCCCTCGACAAGCTCGACCTCGTCCACGTCCATCCCCTTGTTGAGGATGAACTCGCTCGTGCGGATGGTGCGCCCCTCGCGCACGACGAAGACGCAGGCGCAGGAGATCGTCTCCTCCCGGTAGATGCCGACGAGGTCTATGTTCACGCTCGTGGGGAAGGTGACCTGCTGCTTGTCGTCGAGGCCGCTTATCACCTCGAGCCGACGCTTCAGACGGCCCGCCCGCTCGAACTCAAGGTTCGCGGCGGCCTCGCGCATCTGCTCCTCGAGCTCGCGGATGATCTCTCCCCTCTTGCCCGAGAGGAACTTCTCCACCTGGCGGATGCTCTTTGCGTAGTCGACCGTCGTTATGGCGCCGCAGCAGACGCCGGGACCGCGTCCCACGTGGTAGTCGAAGCAGGGGCGGCCACGCTTCGCGAGGACCATGTTCGCGACAGCCACGTCGTCGGGGTGGCCCTCCAGGTAGCGGCGGGCGCGCTTCCAATCGGCGCAGGTCGCGATGCACACGGGGACGGCCTTGCGCAGCGTGTCGATGGTCTCGCGGGCGGCGCGCGCGTCGGTGTAGGGGCCGAAGTATCGCGTGCCCTTCTTGTGCCGCTCGCGCGTGTACTTGATCGCGGGATACACGTCGGACTCCGTGATCGCGATGCAAGGGTAGCTCTTGTCGTCCTTGAAGTCGACGTTGAAGTAGGGATGGTACTGCTCGATGAGGTTGCGCTCGAGCACGAGGGCCTCGTGCTCGGACTCGACCACCACGTAGTCGAAGCTGCGCACGATCTGCATCATGAGGGGAATCTTCGCGCGGTCGTCGGTGAGGTTCACGTACTGCAGCATGCGGCTGCGCAGGTTCTTGGCCTTCCCGACGTAGATGACCTCGCCCTTCCCGTCCTTCCAGAGGTAGCAGCCCGGGCTCGTGGGAACCTGGCCCACCTGCTCGGCGATCGAAGGCAGGCCCCGCGCCTCCGGAAGGGGCCCCTCGCCCCCCGATGCGAGGTCTGGAACGTATCCGGGATCTCTGATCATCTAACCAACCCGTTCGTCTCTAGTCGAGGCAGTGCGCAGGGCGTCGGCCCTCCGACGGACGCGACCGCCCGAAGCCGACCGGCGGTCGAGGCCCGAGGCCCGACAATCCTACGAGGACCTCTCGCCAAGCACGCCGCTCACGAGGCCCACGATCTCTCTCACCTGCTCCAGCGTCACGTCGGTGGGAAGCCCCACCGGCCCCTGCGAGAGGCGCGCCGTGACCGGCAGGCCGTCGAGGTCGCCGTCGAACCCATACGCGGAGGCATCGAGCGGGCCGGGATAGAGCAGCGGCCGGTACCAGGGAACAGCGTAGTACCCGGCAGCCCCCAGCGCCGAGATGACGGCATCGGCGCTTGCGTCGTCTTTCAGAAAGATGGGAAACTCGAGAAGGGCGTCGGGGCGCTCCAGCGCGGGCGCGGGCACGTACGCCCCCTCGATGCCGGCAAGCAGCTCCGCATAGGCGGAGACGGCCTCGCGTCGCTGCGCGCGGCTCTCGTCAAGCGAGCCCAGCGCGGCAAGCATCCGCTCGGCCGCCCACGCGCTCGGCGCCATGGGCTCGTGACTGACCTCGCCGCGCCGCTCCGCGTCCGAGACGGCCGGCTCGAAGCTTCCCTTGGCCTCCCAACGCGCCCGGAGCTTGCGGGCGGCCCCCTTCGGGAGCCTGCTGAGGATGCGGATTCTGTCCAGGTACGTGCGGATGGCATGCGCGAGGGTGTCGTCGGGAGGGGTGAGCGCGGACAGGCGCGCGGCGATCGCCTGGCGAAGCTCGCCGTCGCGCATCGCCGGATTGAGCCAGATCGCGCCGCCGAACTGCGTAGGAAGCATCTTCTCCACGCCGAACGAGTGGACGGATATGTCGGCGACGGGCTCGCCATCCGGATCGCGCGAGATCGTGCCGACGCAGTGCGCGCAGTCCTCGAGGACCACGGCCCCCAGGGAGTGCGCCGCGCTGGCCAGACGCCGGTCGGCCTCCGGCGAGACCATGCCGAAGGTGTGCTGCAGCACGACGCAGCGCACGTCTCGCGCGGCGCCGACGGAGACGGCGTCCACCGACAGGGTCTTCTCGTCCACGTCAGCGTAGTGGGGCGTGAGCCCGGCCGCGACTATGGGGTCGACCGCAGTGCAGCACGTGAGAAGCTGCGTCACGACCTGCCCCTCGCCAGCGAGCCTGCGCATCTCCTGGAACGCGATGAGCATCGCGTGGCGCGCCTTCAGCGTGAGGAACCAGTCCTCGGGACGCGTTGCCGTCCTTCTCGCCAGGTCCTCGCGGACCAGCTGGGAAACGTCAGGCATCGAAACCTCCTAGTCGTCGAGCTCGTGGTGGCCGAACCAGCGCCTGAAGTCGAGGTAGTAGTGCATCCAGAGCTTGGCCATCGCCCAGAGGCGACGCGGGCTGGCGTCATGGGCGCCGAAGACGGTCGTGCCGACCCTACCCTCGCGCATGAGCTCGAGCGCGCGGCGCTTCGCCTCTCCCTCGCGCGCGTAGCGGCGCACGATCGACTTGGGGACGCCCACCCAGAGGACCTCGTTGGTCGCATGCGTGCAGGCGTCGCGCCGCCCCTCGACGAGGTCCTCCACCACGTACTGTGCAAGATTGTACCCAGCGAGGGTCGTGAAGAACGAGCTTCTCCCCTGCCTGGGGTTGAAGTCGAAGATCTTGTAGCTGCCGTCACGGGGATCGTACTTCATGTCGATGTTGAAGAAGCCGAAGTAGTCGATGTGGTCCATCAGCTGCTCGACCGTCTCGTATATCGCCTCGTCGCCGTAGGAGACGATCGCGACGTAGTTGCCGATGCGCATGGGCGCGCAGTCCTCGAGGACGGGGTTGCCGAGCGAGAGGAGCGACACCTTGCCGTCCGACCGCACGTAGCCGTTCAGCACGCGCATGTTGCTGTCGTCTCCGGGGATGAAGTCCTGTATGACGATCTTGGACGCATAGCCGGACGCATAGATGCGACGGAGCGTCTCCTCGAGCGAGGCGCGGTCCTCGAGGATGAACGCCTTCTTCTGGCCCTCGAAGGGGTGCTCGCGATACTGGGCGGCGTCGGTCGGCTTGACCGCTACGGGAAAGCCGAACGGCAGCTTGGCGGGCACGGCCGGCCCATCGACGGTGACCGTCTTGGGGTACGGGACGTGCGCCCTCTCGCAGAACTCGTAGAAGCGCGACTTGTCGTTGAGGCCCTCGAGCGTCTCCTGGTCGGAGACGACGGGGACGTATACGGGGTCGAGGCGGTCGGCGAGGCCAGAGAGCAGGATGGAGTAGTCGTCCCCGCAGGAGATGACGAGCGCCTTGCCGCCGGCGAAATCGGAGGCGTCGCGATTGAGCACCTCGACGAAGCGGTCCGGGTCCATGAGGTTCGCGTCGCAGCGAACCTCTATGAACTTCGAGTTGGCAGTGGGCGTGAGCGGGAAGGTCCCGTAGCAGACGCTCTTCACGCCGTAGCGCTCCCAGAACGCGCGCGCGAGGCCGTATGCGCCAATCTCGGTTCCGAGAAGGATTGGTGTGAACTTCTCCATAGTCAGCTTTCTCTTCGCAAGTGCCCTATGATGCACTCGGTGGCGGGTGCGCGGCAGGCGAGGCAGAGCGTGGCGAGCGCGCATCATACCGTGGCACCGTGGCGCGTTGGCCCATAGGCACGGACTGCTCTATTTTATTGCCGTGCCCTGGGGCGCACTCCAACTACACTGGAGCAACAAAACTGCTTCGGTGCATAGTCACCCCAAAGGCAGCAAAACTGTTCTATCGTTGTCTCGGCGGCATGCGCCGAGAAGAGATCGCGATTCGGAGGACAGCGTGAACAAACCGATCCTGGGAATCATTGGCGGCGTCGGCCCGCTTGCGACGGCATACTTCATGGAGGTGCTCATCAAGAAGACCCCCGCGAAGACCGATCAGGACAACATGCCCATGATCGTGTTCAACGACCCGCAGATACCCGACCGCACGGCCTACATACTCGACCACGAGCAGGCCAACCCCCAGCCCGAGATGGTCAAGGTCGCGCGTTGGCTGCAGGACGCCGGCGCCGACTACATCGCGATCGCCTGCAACACCGCGCACTACTTCTACGACGCCATCGCGAAATCGGTGGACATCCCCGTCGTCAACATCATGCGGGAGACGTCGCGCCACCTCGCGCAATCCGTTGGCAAGGGCGCGACGATAGGGCTTCTCGCCACGGAGGGTACGGTGAGCTCCCACGTGTTCCAGGACTGCCTGGAGAGCGAGGGCCTCTCGTGCAGGGTGCCCGGCGACGAGGACCAGCGGCGGGTCATGTCGCTCATCTACGACGGCGTGAAGGCCAACGCCCCGTACGACCCCATGGAGCTCGTCCGCATCGCGGAGAAGCTCAAGGGCGAGGGCTGCGACGCCGTCGTGTGCGGCTGCACCGAGCTCTCGGTAATCTACCAGGACCTTCAGGACGATCCGACGACGGAGGTTCCGGAGTGGCTCTACGACTCCCTCGACATCCTCGCCGAGAAGTGCGTGGCAATCTACCAGTGGGCCAGAAAGGCCGACGGCGACATCCGCATGTAAGGGGCGCCACCTGCGCCGACACAGGTTCCAGCGCGGGTGCCGACGCAGGCCCAGGCGCAAAATGGCCCCGAGAGAACGATTGGCCGAGGGTCCCAGGCGCAAAATGTCCTCGAGAGAACGATGCCCGGCGCAAAATGGCCCCGAGAGAACGATTCGAGGAGTCTCTCGACGCTGTTTTGCGCCGGCGAGGAGTCTCTCGAGGCGGTTTTGCGCCGGAGGGCCGCCCTAGAGGAGTCTCTCGACGCTGTTTTGCGCCGGCAGGATGCGCTCGTGCCACCTTGCGCTGACGCGCGTCAAAAACCCGGACGACACTAGCGCACGCGCGCGTTCAGCTCGCCCGCAAGCTCGTCGAGCGTCACGCCGTAGCGCTCCAAGACGACAAGCAGGTGATAGACGAGGTCTCCCGCCTCGTAGCGGATGTGGTCGTGGTCGTCGTCCTTGCATGCCATGATGACCTCGCTCGCCTCCTCGGCGAGCTTCTTGAGAAGGTCGTCCTCCCCGCCCTTGAGGAGCTTGGCGGTGTAGGACTCGCTGGGATCGTAGTCCCAGCGGCCGTGCAGCGTCGCCGCAAGGCCCTCAAGCGTCTCGGCGATGTCGCCGTCCTTCACGTTGGCGGTGCGAACACCCATAGTTCAGTCCCCCTAGGAAGTCAGTTGATGGGCGCCGACTGGCCGGCGCCGTCGATGGAGATCAGCTGGCGATAGAAGCAGCTGCGGTGCCCCGTGTGGCAGGCGGGACCCGGCGAGTCGACCTCGACCACAAGCGTGTCTGCATCGCAGTCGACGAGCACCCGCTTGACCTGCTGCATGTTTCCGCTGGTGGCACCCTTGTTCCAGAGCTCCTGGCGGCTGCGCGACCAGACCCAGGTCGTGCCGGTCTCGAGCGTGAGCCGAAGCGACTCCTCACTCATCCACGCGACCATGAGCACCTCGCCGGTGTCCCACTGCTCAACCACGGCCGGGATAAGGCCGCGGTCGTCAAACCGGAGAGAGACGTCGGGCAGTGAGACCGAGATCACTTCCTCACGCG
>JAGAWD010000391.1 GCA_017941585.1 Olsenella sp.
CCTGGCGGCCTCGCTTCTCGCGGGGCATCCCGAGCGTCAAGCGATACTCTCGGGCGGAGCGTTGCATTCGACCGATGCGGAGAACGACGGCTCGACTGAGGCGGACGTCATGCGAACCTATCTCTTGGAGCGGGGCGTGCCGAGCGAGAAGATCGTGCTCGAGCGCAGGGCAACAAACACCTGGCAGAACATCGAGTACTCCCTCGCGCTGGCCAAGGGACTCGGCCACTCCGAGGGCATGCCCGAGGGCGCATCCGAGGGAACGGCCACGCGCGCATCCAAATGCGCGGGCACGAGGCCGCAAAGCGCACGCGAGGCTCGCCAGCTTTGCGTCGTCTCCAACGACTATCACCTGTACCGCGCCATCCGATGCGGTGGCGCGCTCGGCGTCGCCCTCGTCGGCTGCGGCGCACGCACTCCCCTGAGGAGCTGGCCGCAACAGTGGTGCCGGGAGGTGCTCACCATCCTCGCGGGACGCTAGTGGCGGACCCACGGGCGAGCGATTCGCAACGACGCATGGCGTCAGGAGAGGCGCTCCTCCCACTCCTTCTCGCGAAATCCCACGAGAACGAAGTCGTCACCCACCAGAAGCGGCCGCTTTACCAGCATGCCGTTCGTCGCGAGAAGGTCGTAGCACTCCCCGTCACTCATTCCCGCGTCGAGCCTGGCCTTGAGGTTCTGCTCACGGTATGCCTTTCCGCTCGTGTTGAAGAGGCGCCGCACGGGAAGTCCGCTTGCCTTGTGCCAAGCCGCGAGCTCGGAGGCGGTGGGGTTGTCTAGGACGATGTCGCGGTACTCGTAGGCGATTCCGTGCTCGTCGAGCCACTTCGTGGCCTTCTTGCAGGTGGAGCACTTGGGGTAGCAGAGCGCGAGGAGACGGTCCATTGTGTCCTCCCTAGTACGAAAACAGGTCCATGGCAGGTGCGGTCCCGCTGCGGCCGCAGGACCCTGCGCGTCGAACCTAGGATATCGAACTAGGAGCCTCGGCCGTGCACAGGTCGCCGAGTGGCGGCCGTAACGAGAGGGCGGGCCGCGCCGCTACGCCTCCAGTCTCTCCTCGAGCAGGCTCTTGAAGAGCTTGGGGTTGCCCCCGCCCCGCGACGCCTTCATGCACTGGCCGACAAGAAACCCGACGACCTTCCTGTTGCCCTCGCGATACTGGCGCACCTGCTCCGCGGAGCGCCCGAGCACCTCGTCGACGACGGGCGCAAGGGCGGAGGCATCGCTTACCTGCCGCATGCCCCGCTCGTCGACGACGGCCTCTGGGGCGGCGTCGGTGCCGTCGATGACGTCGAGCACCTCGCGTGCCTGGGCAAAGGTGATGGCGTCTGCCGCAAGGAGCCCGGAGAGGCCGCGTATCTGGGCAGAGGAGACGCCCGCATGGCCGGGCAGCAGGTTTACCACGACGTTCGCGACGGTGGAGACGATCTTCTCCGCGTCCTCGCCAGCAACGCTCGCGATCGTCTCCTCGAAGAGGGCCGACGTCTCTGGGTCGGCGGCGATCCGGCGAGCGTCTGCCCTCCTGAGGCCGAGTTCCCGCACGTAGCGGACGCGCTTCGCGTCGGGAAGCTCGGGAATGCGCGCGCGGGCCTCCTCGACGAAGTCGTCGGAGAGGTCGAACGGGGCAAGGTCCGGGTCCGGAAAGAGCCGGTAGTCGTCGGCCGTCTCCTTCGTGCGCATGACCACGGTTCGTCTCTTGCTCGGCTCCCAGTGGCGCGTCTCCTGACGGACGGCGTCGCCTTCCTCGAGCACCTCCGCCTGACGGCAGATCTCGTATGCGAGGGCGTCATGCAGCGCCTTGAGGGAGTTGATGTTCTTCAGCTCGGTCTTCGTGCCGAGAGTCGCCTCGCCCCTTCGGCGCAGGCTCACGTTGCCGTCGCAGCGCATGGAGCCCCTCTCGAGCGAGCAGTCGGAGATCCCGAGCGTCCTGAAGGTCTGGCGCAGCTTCTCCATGAAAAGGCGGGCCTCCTCGGGCGTGCGCAAATCGGGCTCGGTGACAAGTTCGATAAGCGGCGTGCCACAGCGGTTGTAGTCGATGTAGGACTCCACCGCGCCCGCAATGCGTCCCTCGGCACCACCTGCGTGGACCATCTTGGCCGCATCCTCCTCCCTGTGGATGCGCGCGATGCGGATGGGGACGACGTAGGACCCGTCGTCCGCGCGCTCGATCCTCTCGCCCGCCGCCGTCGTGTCGGCGGACACGGGACGTTCCCGCGCGCCCTCCCCCTCCACCTCTAGGTCGAGGTGGCCGTGCATGCAAAACGCTATCGGCCCCTGCGTGGTCTGGTAGTTCTTGGCCATGTCGGGATAGAAGTAGTGCTTGCGGTAGAACATCGAGCGCCTCTGGATCTCGCAATTGGTGGCGAGGCCTGCCATGACGATCGACTGGATCGCGGCTCGGTTGGGCACAGGGAGGGCGCCTGGCATGCCCAGGCAGACCGGACAGACGTTGGCGTTGGGCTCGTCATCGTGCGAGAGGCGGCACCTGCAGAACATCTTCGTCTCGAGCGTGGTGAGCTCCGTGTGGACCTCAAGACCAATCACGGCCTCCCAGTCGCCGAGAATCTCGGAGAGCCCCCTCATCGAATCTCGCCTCCCCTCCCGGCAAGGGCAGGCGCCACAGGTGCACCCCTGCCGGGACCGGCCCCCGCGTCGACTCCGCGCTCGAGCGCACGGGCGAGCCGAAGGAGCTTGTGATCGGCGAGCACCGCTCCTTGGAGCTGGGCCGAGACGGGCATACCCGAGTCCTCACCCAGCCCAAGCGGCACCGAGATGCCACAGTTTCCGCAGATGTTGTTGGAGATGGTGAACATGTCCGACGCATACATCTGCGTGGGGTCGGAAATATCGCCAAAGCGGAAGGCCGTGGTGGGGCTCGTGGGCATGAGGATGGCGTCGCATCTCTCGTAAGCACGGCGATAATCCTGCGTGATGAGTGTTCTCACCTGCTGCGCAGGATAGTAGTACTCGTCGTAGACTCCCGATGAGAGCAAATAGGCACCAAGCATCTGGCGACGCTTCGCCTCGGCGCCGAAGCCGCGAGCTCGGGAGAGCGAGGTCTGCCCGGCAAGCGTGGCGCAGCCCTCCTCTCGGTAGCCGTAACGCACGCCATCGAAGCGTGCAAGGTTCGAGAAGGCCTCGCACGAAGCTATGACGTAGTAGGCCGCAATCGAGCTCTTGATGTTAGGCAGCTCAACCTCGACGGATCGGACACCTTGGTCCTCGAGTGCCGCGATTGCGCGCGCGAGGGCGTCCCTCACCTCTCGGGCGAGACCGTCCATCTCCATGAGCTCGGGCACGACGCCAACGCGCATGCCCTCGACGGGGTCCTCGAGGTGAGCGAGGAAGTCGACGGAACAGTCCCGACTCGTGGAGTCGAGGGGGTCCGCACCCGCAGACGTGAGGGCGCACATGGCAAGGGCCACGTCCCCCACGCAGCGGCCAAAGGGGCCGACCTGGTCGAGCGAGGAACCAAAAGCCACAACGCCGTAGCGGCTGACCACCCCGTAGGAAGGTTTCATTCCGACGACGCCACAGAAGCTCGCGGGTTGGCGGATCGAGCCGCCGGTGTCGGAACCGAGCGAGACGGCGACCTCTCCGGCGGCGACGGCCGCGGCACTTCCGCCCGAGGAGCCACCAGGCACGCGTCCGATATCCCAAGGGTTGTTGGTTCGATGGAACGCAGAGGACTCGGTAGAGCTGCCGAAGGCGAACTCGTCCATGTTGGTCTTGCCCATGGGGATGGCTCCCGCGTCAATCATGCGCTGCACGCAAGTCGCCGTGAAGGGCGACTCGTAGTTCTCG
>JAGAWD010000392.1 GCA_017941585.1 Olsenella sp.
CGCCGCGCCGGTCGCCGCGCCGGTCGCCACGGCCGCGCGCCGCTCGCACCGGCACTCTTCTCAGCTGCTACGAGAGCTCGGCCTTTTGCTACGAGAGCTCGGTTCCCTCCCACTCGAGCAGGGCAGAGCTCCCGCCGCACATCTTGCCGTGCGCGGCGTTCAGGGCGTCCACCACCGACATGATCGAGTCGAAATCCCCGGGGGCGTCGCTCATGATTGCGACCGCATAGGCGCCGCAGTCGGAGAACACGATTCCGCAGTCGCTGGTCGCGGGGGCGACCCCGTTCTCGTCCTCGTACGTGTAGAACCAGCCGGCCTTCGCCCAGACGTCGTAGCGATCGCGAAGCAGCCCGCCGAGCGCGGAGTTCTGCGTCTGCGAGAGGCACGACACCAAGAGGGCCGACCCAGGCTCGCCCGAAGTGCCAAAGCGGTAGGTCTCCTTCCAGCACGCGAGCATTCCGCCCGCCGAGATGTGGGGGTAGTTCAGATACGGCGCCTCGCGGGCGGCCTCGGGCGCGAAGCGCTCCAGCCAGCTGGCGTGGGTGTCGTGGCCGTATGTCTCGGCGAGGTCATGGTAGGCGTCGTTGTCCGAGAGTATGAGGCAGGCCTCGATCTCGCCCGCGCTCGCGTCGGCGGCCTGATTGCCGTAGGTCTCGAGCGTCATCGTGCAGTAGGGGGCCTTGATGGCGCTCGCCGGATAGAAGGTCTCGTCGGTCTTGTAGGAGAGCGCCCGCCCGGTCGAGAGGTCCTCCAGCGCGAAGGCGAGCCGAGTGCCATCGCTCTCGAAGTCCCTCACCAGCGCGTCGAGCCTCTGGCAGGTCTTGGTTGAGGTGAAGCCCTCGGGCGCGGTCACAGTGACGCCGGAGTCGGACGTGGCCGCCACCACGTTTGCGCCTGCGCCCGCGTCGAGGGGCGAGTCGTCCTCCACGAGCGGTGGGCGCACGGGACCGGTCGGCTCCGCCTCCGGGGGCGCGCTGGCCTCCCGGACGCCGCCGGTTGCGCCGGTCGCTCCTTCGCCGCCAGAGCCCCTTTCGAGAGCGGGCGAGCTTGCCTCGGGTGCCTCCCCCGATGTCGAGCCCCCACGGGCTGATCCAAGGGAAAGCGACACGAGCAGTGCGGCCACGAGACCCACGACGAGCGCAATCGCGATCGCTATGATCGCAATCCGCTTGGCGCCGTTGCCCTCGCGCGGCTCGTCTTGCGCTGCGTGCCGCGGGCGCGTCTCTTCTCCCTTGCTCATGTCGGTCACATTTCCTCGTGTCGCCTCTTTGATGATCTCGGCGCGCTCGTCGTGATCGTGCGTGCCCTATACCAGAGTATAAGTCTCTGCGGTTGGCTGCGCGCTCCGTTGCAAAACGGCTCGAGGGGAGTGCGTCATCCGCGGAACGGCCCCAGGCGCAAAAGCGCTTCGAATGGACGATTGGCCGATGGCCCCAGGCGCAAAAAGCGCTTCGAATGGACGACTCCAGGCGCAAAAGCGCTTCGAATGGACGATTCGGGAATCCACTCGACGCCATTTTGCGCCTGGGAGAATCCATTCGGCGGCATTTTGCGCCTGGGGGTCGGCGGCGATCCACTCGGGGCTATTTTGCGCCGAAGACCGCCCGCCAAGTCTTGGAAGGCAAGTTAGAATTGTTTCGTTTCTCCCAATCGCTGATCTATGGGAAACGACGCGCACGAAACTGCCGTTCGTGCGACGCAAGAGCACGTCCGCTGCACGAAACTGCCCTTCGTGCGACGTACTTTCGACCCTACAGAGGTGGGTGACCTCATGACAATGCATAAAAGTCAGTGTGTTCCCAGTTGCCACGGGAATGATATGCAAAACAAAAATGAAACTAGCGATTCGGGCTCATTTTTGCGTCGCACGAGCGCGAGTTTCGTGCAACGGGGCGCCGAGGCGTCGCACGAGCGCGAGTTTCGTGCAACGAAACGGAGCGACGCGCGACCCGACGCGACTCGCCCTCTGCCGATGAGGCTCCTCGCGCCGGCGGGAGGCCCCGAGCAGCTGCGTCAGGCCATCCACTTTGGTGCCGACGAGGTCTACCTCGCGGGGGAGCGCTGGGGCATGCGCGCCCGCAGCAGGAACTTCACCCGCGAGCAGCTGGCTGACGCCGTGAGCGAGGCACACGGTGCGGGGGTCGCCGTCCACGTCACGCTCAACACCATGATGCTCGACCGCGACATCGACGAGCTTCCCGAGTACCTGCACTTTCTCGACGATATTGGCGTCGACGCCGCCATCGCCGCGGACCTCGGCGCGATCGCGCTCCTGCGCGAGCACGCCCCGCACGTCGAGATACACGCCTCAACCCAGGACTCCATCATGAACGCCCGCGCCGCCGAGGAGTACGCCCGCCTCGGGGCGCGTCGCTTGGTGCTTGCCCGCGAGATGAGCCTGGCCGAGGTGGCCGAGCTGCGCCGACGGCTTCCGTCCGAGCTGGAGATCGAGGTCTTCGCGCACGGTTCGATGTGCATGGCGGTCTCCGGACGCTGCCTGCTCTCGAGCGAGCTAGTGGGCCGCGGGCGCGGCGCGAGCTTCGGCGCCTGCACGCAGCCGTGCCGCTGGGGCTGGACGCTCGTGGAGGAGTCACAGCCCGACGTGCGGCGCCTGCCCGTCGAGTATGACGGGCAGTGGAGCTACATCCTCTCGTCGAACGACCTCTGCATGCTCGGCCACCTGGACGACCTCGCGGCAGCGGGCGTCGACGCCATCAAGATCGAGGGGCGCGCCAAGGGTGCCTACTACACCGCCTGCGTGACGAACGCCTATCGCCACGTGCTGGACGGCGAGCCCGCCGAGCGGTGGGCGGGCGAGCTCGACGCCGTGAGCCACCGACCGTACTCGACGGGCTTCTTCTACGGCAACCCCACGCAGAACCCTGGTCGCGTGGAGTACGAGCGCGACCGACTGATGGTGGCCACGGTGGAGAGGTGCGAGCCCGTACCGCCTGGCATCGCGCGCCCCGGCGGCATCGCGCGCCCCGGCGGCGACTTCGTCGCGGAGGTGCGCTGTCGCAACAAGGTGGATGTCGGTGCGACGCTGCAGGTGCTTTCGGCCGGAGAGCCCATCCGCGAGTGCGAGCTCGTCCGCGTCGAGCACTGGGACGCCGGGTGCGAGAGCTGGGAGCCGGCCGGCGGCATCACGCGTGCGATGGAGCTCTACCGTGTGTGGCTGCCCTTCTCCGTAGAGGAGCTCGACATACTCTGCCTCAAGGCGTAGCGCGTGCGACCAGGCACGCGCGATTGGCCTGGCTAGTGCGATCGGCCCGGCGTCTTCCGGCGCGCCTGCGTCCCCGGCGCGCCTGTCCGTCAATGCGTTTGGGTGCGACCGCGCCTCCTGTCTTGGGGGCATTCGATATCGAGCACGCTCTCTACGACGCGATGGAGAAGCTCGCACCGCTCGGTCTCGGCGGCTTGGTAGAGCACCTCGCGCCCGTTCCTTCGTGCGACGACGAGACCCGTGTCACGCAGGGCGCGTAGGTGGTGCGAGATGGCTGGGCTCGACATGCCCATGGCGGAGGCGATTCCCGCCACGCTCAGCTCCTGGTGGCAGAGTAGCCAGAACACCTCGAGCCGCGTGGCATCTCCCAGGAGCCTGAAGTCGTCCGCCGCGGCGTGGTAGTCGGCCTTGCCGGAGAGGTCCGCGCCGCTGCCACCGCTTTTGTCGCTGGGTCCCGCGGTGGCGCGGTCCCTGCCGTTGTTGCTCGCGCTGTTCTTGGGCGGGCGCATGGCGATTCCTCCGTCCCTCCGTCGCGCGGCGCCGTTCGGACGGCGCTGTGCCCGAATGTCGCCTGCTCTATTGAACTTAATCTGAACTAGGCTTATTATAATGTGCAACATTAAGCATATGCTTAATAATTACCAAGTTCCAGGCACCCGGGAGGGCGCTCCGCGAAAGTGGGGGATGGGCATGAAGAAGACGTACCCTATCGAGGTCGACTGTGCGAACTGCGCTAACCTGATGGAGGTCGAGGCCAACAAGGTCGAGGGCGTGAAGAAGGCCACCGTCAACTTCATGATGCTCAAGATGACCGTCAAGTTCGAGGAGGAAGCAGATCCTAGCCAGGTCATGCCCGAGGTCCTCAGGGTCTGTCGCACGATCGAACCGGATTGCGAGATAGAGTTCTAGTCCGTTGGACTGCCGTGAGCCTGCTGGGCTGTCACGGTATCCGTCGGGTGTCCGTTCTCGTATCAGGCGTAGGCAGGGCCGAGGACGCGCGCGTTGGCGGTTATTATATGAAAATATGCTCATATATTTGGCATAGCGAATCGCTTTAGAGAACGAGAGGCGCCGGTGCAGGGGCGCGACAAAGGCAAGGTGACCGACGATGAACAAGAAGCAGAGGAAGATGCTCGCGCGCATCCTCGTGACAGCGGCGATGTGGGCCGCGCTCGCGGTGCTGCCGCTCGCTGGCGTGCAGCTCGCCGAGCCGGTGCGCCTCGCCCTCTACCTCGTGGCATATCTCATCATCGGCTACGACGTCCTGCAAAAGGCGTGGCGGGGCATTCTCAACCGGCGCGTGTTCGACGAGCACTTCCTCATGGCCGTCGCCACCATCGGCGCGCTCGTGCTCGCCATCTACGAGCACAGCAGCGACTTCGGCGAGGCCATCGCGGTCATGCTCTTCTACCAGGTGGGCGAGCTCTTCCAGAGCTACGCCGTCGGCAAGAGCCGCAGAAGCATCTCCGAGCTGATGGACATCCGCCCCGACTACGCCAACGTCGAGGTGGACGGCTCCCTCGAGCGGGTCGACCCGGACGACGTCGAGGTCGGCTCGATCATCGTGGTCCAGCCGGGGGAGAAGGTGCCCATAGACGGCGTCGTGGTCGACGGCACCTCGAGCCTTGACACCGCCGCGCTCACCGGTGAGAGCGTCCCGCGCGACGTGGTGCCGGGCGAGGAGGTCGTGAGCGGCTGCATCAACCTGGCCGGCCTCCTGCGCGTCAGGACCACGCGCGAGTTCGACGAGTCGACGGCCTCCAAGATCCTCGAGCTCGTCGAGAGCTCGACGTCCCACAAGTCCCGGTCCGAGAACTTCATCTCCAGGTTCGCGCGCGTCTACACACCGGCCGTGTGCTACTCCGCCCTCGCCCTTGCCGTCTTGCCGCCGGTCGTGCTCGCCCTCGCCGGCCAGGCGCCGCGGTGGGAGGACTGGGTCTACCGCGCCCTCACCTTCCTCGTCATCAGCTGCCCCTGCGCGCTTGTTGTGAGCATCCCGCTCAGCTTCTTCGCGGGCATCGGCGCCTCGAGCCACGTGGGCATCCTCGTGAAGGGCTCCAACTACCTCGAGGCGCTCTCGCAGGTGAGAACCGTCGTGTTCGATAAGACCGGCACCCTCACCAAGGGCGTCTTCGACGTCACGGGCGTGCATCACAGCCCCCTCGGAGACGCCGAGCTCATGGAGCTCGCGGCGCTTGCGGAGTGCGCCTCGTCGCATCCCATCAGCAAGAGCCTGCAGCGCGCCTACGGCGCCCCCCTCGACCGCGCGCGTGTGGCGAACGTCTCCGAGGTGAGCGGCCAAGGCGTGATTGCCGAGGTCGACGGCAGGGTCGTGGCCGTCGGAAACGAGAGGCTCATGCGCGAGCAGGGCGTCGAGCC
>JAGAWD010000393.1 GCA_017941585.1 Olsenella sp.
CCGACGCCTACGGCCGGGGTCTGCAGCGCTACTTCCTCTCCGACCGGGGCGGCTGGTCGCTCGCCCGCGTGGGCCACTTCGAGGAGGGCGGCTCGCACTACCTCGGGACCGCCTGGGGCCACGTCCTGCGCGGCAAGGCGCGCCGGGGAGGCGGCGTGCTGCTCGCGGACAACGACGGACGGCTCGCCTGGGGGGAGGGCTGGCTCGTGACCGACGCCTACGACGGCTCCCTCCAGCGCTACCGCATCGACGGCGCCCCCGGTGACGGCCTCATGGGCGCGCACGTGGGCTTCTTCTCCCTTGGGGGCAACCTCTACTACGGCATTCCTGACGCTGGCTACTTGTTTATCAACCAGACAGCATTCATCGAGGGGCGGCTCTATCAGTCGACGAGCGAAGGCGTCCTGACGGAGCTCGCCGCGCCACCCGAATTCGAGGGCATGTTCTGGCGGGCCCAGGGATACAGCAGTCCTACTAACAGGCTGGTATTGGTTGACCTGAGCAACCACAAGGTTGGCATCTTCTATGACGCACAGGGCGGCTGGATGTTTGACAGGGGGTTCGACTGCTCCTGCGGCGCCCCCTGGTCGCCCACGGTTGAGGGCGTGTTCCAGGTGGGCAGCCGTGGCTATTCCTTCGGGTCGGGGTACACCTGCTACTACTGGACGCAGTTCTATGGGGACTACCTTTTCCACTCCGTCCTTTATTACCAGGGCACCTTTGACGTGATGGACGGCACCATGGGCGAGTCCGTCTCGCACGGCTGCGTTCGACTAAACATCGATGACGCGGAATACATCTACAACACCATCCCAAGCGGATCGACTGTCGTTACGTACTACTGATTCCGCAGCCGCGTCGTGGAAGATGATTTTGCGACCCGCCGGGTTCTCGGCGGGTCGTTGTGTTTCAATAGGACGTGATCGTACGCATGGAGTCGAGGGGTATCAGAAGATGGACGTTCGTTTTGGTGAGTTAACGCGCGGTTCTGGAAAGATTTACTGTCATGTGACCATTGAAGGTGACGACTCCGACGTCGCCCTTCGCGTCGTGGCTACCTCCAAGACGGAGTCGGGAGACCAGCTGCCGGCCAAACTGCTTCAGGTCGATGGCACGGACGGGTACGTGCTCGTGATTCCCGTTCTCAACGTCGCACAGAGGGCTTGTGTGTCCGTATTGAGTGACGAGGGCGCGCTCGCCCGTGGCGAGAAGGCCTTTGGCCCCATGACGTCAAAGCTACGCTCTCAGGTCAACACGGCGACCAAGAACGTGGTCGCACGCGCGATTCGTAACTGTGACGCCATCTCAGGCACCACGGGAATCGTCGTGCTGCACACCGACGAGATCGTGTGCGGAGACGGAAGGGACGTGCTGCACGGAGAGGTGCGCATCACCTCGTGGAGCCGGGAGGATGTCGAGGCCGACCTGACCGTTCGGGTGTGCGGGGCGATGGGCAGGTCCATCTCGCTCGACGACATAGTCGTCATGGGTGATGCCGTCAGGGAGGACTCCCGCTATCCGGGTCTGTTCGTGCGAACCATCGGGTTCTCTGCGCGCATCCCGAGCGACGAGCGCCAGGCGATGCTCTGGGCACACAGCGATGCCGAGCATCTGGCCGACGAGTTCATCTGCGTCGAGCCGTTCCGCATGCGCGAGATGCGTGACGCCTTCTGGCGGCGCACCCTCTCGGCTGACCGCGACCCCGACTACGAGGGGTGGTTTCTCTCGCACATGAGGGCGACCGAGCTCGAACTGGAGTCGCAGCGCCGCACGCAGCTCGCCATGGAGCCCAGGTTCTCGATCATCGTTCCGCTCTATCGCACGCCGCTCGACTACTTTCGCGAAATGGCGGACTCCGTTCTCGCGCAGACCTACGGCAAGTTCGAGCTGCTCCTCGTGAACGCAAGCCCCGAGGACGAGGGGCTGGCGGCAGAGGTCGCTGCCTACGTGGCGAGAGACGCCCGCGTGCGCTGCGTGGCGCTTGCCGAGAACCGCGGCATCACACTCAACACCAACGAGGGCATCAAGGCTGCCGACGGGGACTTCCTCTGCTTTCTCGACCACGACGACGTGATCGAGCCCGACCTGCTGTACCGATATGCGAGGGGCATCAACGACTATCCCGAGACCGACCTCCTCTACTGTGATGAGGACAAGCTGATCGACGGCCACTACTGCCAGGCCTTCCTCAAGCCAGACTGGTCGCCGGACCTGCTTTGCTCCTGCAACTACGTCTGCCACCTCCTCACGGTGAGGAAGTCGATCGTCGACGGCCTCGAGCTGCCCGGCAGGGAGTTCGACGGCGCGCAGGACCAGAACATGACCCTGCGCGTGGGGGAGCAGGCCCGCAACGTCTACCACGCACGCCGCGTCCTCTATCACTGGCGCGTGCACCCGGAATCGACCGCCGCCGACCCCGGATCCAAGAGCTACACCTCGCTCGCCGGCGTCCGCTCCGTCCAGGACTACCTCGACCGCATGGGCATACAGGCGACTGCGCGCATGGACGAGGAGATTCCCAACACCTACCACGTGGACTACGAGTTCGAGGAGTACCCGCTCGTTTCCATCGTGATCCCGAACAAGGACCTTACGGACGTGCTCGACCGCTGCCTTTCGGCCATCGAGGAGAAGACCACCTACCCCAACTTTGAGGTCATCGTGGTGGAGAACAACAGCGAGGACCCCAAGACCTTCGCCTACTACGAGGAGGCACAGGAACGCTGGCCGCGCGTGCGCGTGGTGGAGGAGGCAGGCGCGGACGGCACCTTCAACTTCGCGCGCACCGTGAACTATGGCTTCTCGCACGCAAGGGGCGACTACTTCCTCATGCTCAACAACGACACCGAGCCCATCACGGAGAGGTGGCTCGAGCAGCTGGTGGGGCCGTGCCGCCGCAAGGACATCGGCATCTGCGGCGCGAAGCTCCTCTATCCCGACGGACTCATTCAGCACGCGGGCGTATTCTTCCACTTCAGGGCGCCGGGCCACTTTGGCAAGATGCTGCCCTCCGACACGCGAGACTACTTCAACTTCTGCAACCTCGCACAGGACCTAACGGCCGTGACGGGGGCGTGCCTCATGTGCTCGCGAAAGGACTACGAGCGCCTTGGCGGCCTCGACGAGACGTTCGAGGTCGAGTACAACGACATCGACTTTTGCCTGCGCGCCCAGGAGCTTGGGCTGCGCGTGCTTTATAACCCCGACGTCGTGCTCTTCCACCACGAGTCCATCTCGCGCGGCATACAGAAGAAGGGGCCGAGCGCCCGCAGGTCGTGCCAGGAGAATGGGCGCATGATGCAGAAGTATCCGCGCTACTTCGTGGACGGTGATCCCTACCTCAACCCGAACCTCGTGCGCAAGAGCGAGCACAGGGCGCTCAAGAAGTACGTTGACTAGGCACGCTGGCGAGGCGTTGCCGCCTGACGGAGACGCCGATGATATGCAGGAGACTATCTTGGCAGATGACATGACCCTCACGGGCACGCGGGCGATAGCGACGGTCTTTGGGACCGACATCGTCCAGGTGGGCGTGCGCTTTGTACTTGGTGCGCAGGAGGCCGAGGACGCACCCGTCGCGGCGGGGGGCACCGACCCCTTGTCCAAGCGGGGATACGAGGCAACCGTCCTGGGCGACGCAATCGTGCCGGACGAGGTCATCGAGGGGGTGCGCTGGCGCCACGTATGGGTCTCGGTAGAGATACCCCGCGAGCAGGAGGAACTCGACGTGCGCTTCTCGTGCGACCATCATGGGCGCGTGGTGCACCTTGCCAAGGACGAGCTGCGACGTCTTCGCGACGAGTTTGCAGCGCGACGCCTGCCCATCGAGGCGGATGGCGGCTATGACCCATGGTTTCGTGCACATCGCGCGACGGAGGCCGAGCTCGCCGAGCAGCGTCGCGTGCAATCGTCGCTTCCCGCGAGGCCGCTCTTCTCCGTCATCGTTCCGCTCTATCACACACCCGTGGACTTCTTTGACGAGATGGCCGCATCGGTGCTGCAACAGACCTATGACAAGTTCGAGCTGATTCTCGTCAACTCCACCCCGGGGGATGCCGACCTGGCCGCTGCAGTGGCCGCACTTGCGGCGCGCGACGGGCGCGTGCGCGTGGTCGAGCTCGAGCGAAACCTTGGCATTACCGAGAACACCAACGCGGGAATCGACGTCGCGCGCGGCGACTTCGTCGCGTTCTTCGACCACGATGACGTTCTGGAGCCCGAGATTCTCTTTCACTATGCCGCGGGCATTGCGAGAGACCCGGAGGTCGATCTCCTCTACTGTGACGAGGACAAGCTGGAGGATGGCCGCTACGTCTTTCCGTCGTTCAAGCCCGACTTCAGTCTCATGCTCCTTGAGACGAACAACTACGTGTGCCACATGCTCACGGTGCGCAGGTCGCTGCTCAATTCGCTTCCGCGGGCGAGTGCGGCGTACGACGGCGCGCAGGACCATCGTCTCACGCTCGTGGCAAGCGAGCGTCTGCGTCACGTCTTTCACGCTCGCAGGATTCTCTACCACTGGCGAGTGAGTGCCACCTCTACGGCGGGGAACAGCGAGGCGAAGCCCGAGTCTCTCGAGGCCGGCCGTCGCGCCATAGAGGAGCACGTTCGCCGTCTGGGGGTGCCGGCACACGTTGAGAACGTTCCGACTATGGCCCACTGCTACGAGACGATCTTGAACAAAGAGGCCCCCATGCCGGGAGTCGGCTTGATGCTCATGGGGACGGGGGTCGACTCGCCCCGCATTGGCGAGCTGGCTGCCGATGGGGTCGAGGTCCGTGCCGTTGGTCACCTCGCGTCTCGCGCGGAGCGCGTCCAGGCTGTGAACAAAGCGGTGCGGGAAAGCGCGTGCGAGTATCTCGTCCTTTCGGACGGAGAGGTTGAGCTCCCGCTTCCTACCGACCTGCTGCGCAGACTCTACGTTGTCTGCGTTCGCGATGGCGTTGGCGTGGTGGGCGCGAAGTCGGTCCTTCCCGATGGCACGAAGGTGGGCGGTGCGTATGCCTTCACCTCAGACGGCCCCGTCCTCATCGACCGCTACTTTCCCGAAGGGGATCACCAGGCTCGCGGCTACGAGGTCTTCCCCCACGAGGTGAGCGCAGTCGACGGTAACTGCATCATGATGCGGCGCGACCTCCTCGTCGATATGGGCGGGATTGACGCAGGCATGGGGCGCTTCTGGAGCATAGACCTTTGCCTACGGGCCGCCGGACGGGGCCTCTCCACGGTTGAGGTTCCCATGGCCATGGTCAAGACGACCCTCGATCGCACGCGCATGGGCTGCTTCACCACCGCGGACGAGGCCCTTCTTCTGGTCGACCGCGCGAACCTCATGGAGCGCTGGCCGGAGGCGTTCGTCTCGCCGAGCCCGTACTACTCGGATGTCTACGATTCCCAAGGCTACTATGGCCTTGACCGCAAGGGGGCAGCCATATGAGCGATCGACCCAAGGTGTCGTTTGGAAAGGTCACGCGTGGAGGTGGCAAGGTCTTCGTGCTCGTGAAGACGAGGGGCGCCTCGCGCCTCGCCGTCTCGTCGAAGGGCTCCGACGGTCGGGAGCTGCCCGCCTCCGCCATCAGGCTCTCCTGCGACGAGTGGGTGGCCTATATCGCAGTGCTCGACTGCGCCCAAGTGCTCACGGCGCACGCTCTCGACGAGGATGGTCGCACCCTCTTTGCGAGGCAGAAGACGATAAGCGCGCTCGGCGCGCGCATCTCCTCCTCAATCAATACGCTGCGCAAAGATGCCGTGGCAGAGAGCATCAGGAATGCCGACCGCAAGTTTGGCGGGTCTGGCATGAGGATCATGCTCGAAGAGCTTTTAGCCGACGGGGAGGACGAGATTCTGCGTGGAACGATCGAGTATTCCGCGCATGACGAGCGGGTCGCGGCGCTTCCCGTCGAGGTGAAGGTGCTTTCGGGATTGGGAGACGACGTCTGCCTCGCTGACGCCGCCCTCGACGACGTCCTGTGCACGGATGACGCCCCCTTGGGCAGCCTACAGCGCAGGCTTCGCTTCTCGTGCCGGATCAGGGGAGGGCTCGACTTGCTCGTGGTTTGGGCCCGCCTCGAGGGAGCCGCCGAGTGGGATGCGTTCGAGACGATCGAGCCCTTCGGGGCGGAAGCCCTGCGCGCCAGCACGGCCTCGCGCTACCTCTCCGCGGCCGAGACGGACGAGTACGCGAGCCGCGTGGCCCTCGATGTCCTCGAGCTGCCTGCTCGCCTGGAGCAGATGAGGACGATCGTTTCCGCCATGCCGGCGCGTCCGACCTTCTCGGTCGTGGTTCCCGTGTTTAACACGCCCCTCGTCTTTCTGAGCGAGATGATCGATTCGGTGCTGGCGCAGGTGTATCCCGACTTCGAGCTCCTTCTCGTGAACGCGAGCCCCGAGAACGGCGAGCTCTCCCTCGCGCTTAACGAGGCGGTCGCTCGAGACGCTCGCGTGCGCCGACTCGACCTCGAGGGCAACCTTGGCATCACCGAGAACACCAACGCCGGAATCAGGGCCGCTACGGGCGACTTCGTCTGCTTCCTCGATCACGATGACACCATCGAGCCCGACGCGCTCTGGTGGTATGCCCATGCCGTGTGCGAGCATCCCGACGCTGACCTCATCTATTGCGACGAGGACCACCTGCTTGACGGAAGGCGCGTCGGGCCGTACTTCAAGCCGGACTGGGACCCGGATCTTTTGTGCTCGGAGAACTACGTCTGCCACATGCTGTGCGTCCGCCGTGAGGTGCTGCAGGAGCTAGGCGAGCTTCCCCGAAGCGAGTTCGACGGTTCCCAGGACCACAACATGACCTTCCTCGTGGGTGAGCGCGCGCGCTTCGTCTGTCACGTCCCCCGCGTTCTCTACCACTGGCGCATGCACGAGGGCTCCACGGCGGGGTCTGCGGGCGTCGGACAGAAGTCGTATGCGCTCGAGGCCGAGCGCAGGGCCGTCCAGGCTCATCTTGAGCGTGTGGGCATCAAGGCGGACGCGGTCATGGAGCGCCGCCGTGAGATGCGCTGCGACTTGGTGTACCGCCTCCCCGAGCACACGCGCGTCTCGGTCGTGATCGCCCACGAGTCAGATAATCCAAATCTCTTTGGGTGCGTCAGCGCGCTGGTTGGGAACACGGGCTGGCAGGATCTCGAGATTGTGGTGGCGGGCGAGCTGAGCGCTGAGGAGGTCGCGCGGCTTTCCGATACCTGTGGATCGTCTCATGCGC
>JAGAWD010000394.1 GCA_017941585.1 Olsenella sp.
CAGGGGCGGCCGCGGCCGGCCGACTGCGGACCCTACCAGACGGTGAGTGGCTCGACCTGGCTCGCGCAGCACACGCTCACGTGTCCGTCGGTGGTTCTGGCCTCGGTGAAGTCGTCGTTTGAGGGCTCGGCGCCCAGAGCGGACGCCAGTGCGCGCACGCAGACGGCCGGGCGGTTGTTCTTCTCGGAAAGGTGGAGGGCAACCACGGTCTCGGTCTCATCGCCCACGAGGAGGGGGAGCGCCTCGGCGCACTGCGCGTTCGAGAGGTGGCCGAGCTCCCCGCCCACGCGCGCCCGCAGGAAGGCGGGGTAGGGGCCATGCGCGAGCATGTCGGTGTCGTGGTTGCTCTCGATGCCGAGTATGCGGACGTCGCGCAGGGCACCCAGCGCGTCCGCCGTGAGGAAGCCCGTGTCGGTGCACCAGCCGATGGCGTCCGTCACCTCGCCGGCACCGTCGACCACCGAGAAGCGCAGGCCCATTGGGTCGGCAACATCGTGCGAGGTGGGAAAGGTGCTCACGACCATGCCAGCCAGCTCGAAGGTCTCGTGATGGGAGACGAGGTTGAGGGGCAGGCTGGCGAGGTCTCTGTGGCCCGAGGCGGTCCCCGCGGTGGCAAAGAGCTCACCCTCGAAGTGGCTGTAGAACACGGGAAGTCCGCGCGTGTGGTCGGAGTGCTCGTGCGTGATGATTGCGGCGGTGGCACCCTCCACGTCTACGCCTAGCTCGCTGGCCCGACGCAGGAGCTCCCTGCGCGATATGCCGCAGTCGATGAGCACGCTGCCACCAGGCCCCTCGACCAGCGCGGCGTTTCCCTTCGATCCGCTTGCGAGTACGTGCAGGTGCATTCTCGGGTCCATGCTTCTCCTTTGCCGGCGATGCGTGTCCACCTTGTGGGACAGGTCTCGTCTCTCTTGCGAGGTTCTTGCGAGATGAACCTCGCTCCGAAAACTTTACGCTAGTCGAGTGACATAAAATAGAACTCCTCGAAACTTTGGCGAAGGCTTGGCTTGCGGGGCCAGAGCTCGGCGCAAAACCCGGTCGAGTGCGGGACTGGGCGAGGGCCTCTGGCGCAAAACCCGGTCGAGTGCGGGATTGCCGGCGCAAAACCCGGTCGAGTGCGGGACTTGGCGACGCACTCGACGGCATTTTGCGCCGGAGAAAGCGCACTCGAAGCCATTTTGCGCCGGAAGGACCACGTGGACGACGCACTCGACGGCATTTTGCGCCGGAGAAAGCGCACTCGAAGCCATTTTGCGCCGGAGGATTCGCACGGACGACGCACTCGAAGCCATTTTGCGCCGGGGCTCGTCCGCTTCGGAAGTTCGGGGGCCACGCAATAGGCCGCGCAACAGGCCGCGCGCCAGGTTGCGCGCCAGGCCATGCAACGAAGATTCGGCGGAAGGAGCATACCGTGCCCAGCGTCAGCCGCAGATACGCAACATCAGAGCAGCGATTCGAGCGCCCGTCGGGAACGCCTCAGGACGAGCTCCGTGCACCCGTCGTACTCATGGTCTCGGGCGGAGCCGACTCGACGGCACTGCTCGTACTCGCCGCCTGCGACGCCCTCGATATCGACGACGGCCGCGGCTGTGCTCGCATTGCCCGCGAGCGTCTGCACGTGCTTCACGTCAATCACCAGCTGCGCGGCATCGATGCCGAGGAGGACGAGGAGTTCGTGCGCGAGCTCTCCGCGCGGTTTGGCATCCCGTGCACGGTGCGTCGCGTTGACGTTGCGGCGCTCGCGAGGGAGGGTACCGTGCGTGCGAGGGAGGTTGCGTCCGCTGGCACCGCGCCTGCCAGCGGAGTCTCCAACGCTGGCGCATCGGCGGACACCAACGTCGAGAGCGTCGGCCGAGAGGTGCGCTATGCTGAGGCGAACGCCCTGGCCAACCGACTCTCGGCCGAAGTCGGCACGCCCCGCTCGGCGGCCCGCATCGTCACCGCGCACACGGCGAACGACCGCGCGGAGACCTTCTTCATGAACGCCATCCGCGGTACGGGCCCCGCGGGCCTCTCGTCCATACCGCGCCGTCGCAACCGCATCGTGCGGCCTCTTCTCGACCGCACGCACGAGGAGCTCTGCGACCTTCTCCGCATGCGAGGCATCGTCTGGCGCGAGGACGAGACCAACGCCGACACCAAATACCTGCGCGCCTATGTGCGTCACGAGGTCATGCCCGTGGTCAAGGCGAGAAACCCGCGCGTAACGGCGAGCCTCTCAACCTGCTGCGACATCCTCTCCGACGAGGACGCCTACATGAACCAGGTCGCCTCGCGCACCTATCGCGAGCTCCAGCGCCGCACGTCGGAGACCATGGTGGCCCTCGACGCCGCGCGTCTCGCTGCCTGCGAGGTGGCAATAGCCCGGCGCGTCGTGCGCAAGGCCATCCTGGACGTGTGTCCGGGCGCCCGGCTCGAGGCGCGTCACATCGCCCGGGTGCTCCGGCTCGTCGCGGCCGGCCACGGCTCCACCAGCGTCCCCATGGGCTGCGATGCCCGCGTGGAGTACGGCCTGCTCTTCGTTCGCGCGCATGGCGAGAAGGACGAGGCGCCGGCCTCGTGGCTCGAGGTTCCCGGCAGCCTCGTCCTGGCTGACGGCCGCGCGCTCACGGCGAGGCTCGTTGAGGTACCGGACGGCTCTCGCGCGCCTGAGGTCGCCCGCGCCCATGCCGTCGAGTTCGAGGGGCAGTCGGTGTTGCTCGACGCTGCGGCCTGTGGGCTAGACCGTGCGCAGGGCGGCCGGCTCTGGGTTGATGTCGCCCAGCCCGGCGACGTCATGTGTCCTCTCGGCATGCACGGACAGTCGAAGAAGCTCTCAGACCTCCTGAACGAGGCACACGTCCCCGCGGCAGACCGGCACCTTGTGCCCATCGTACGCACGGGGCCCGCCGGACAAGTGGTGTGGGTTGCGGGAATTCGACCTGACGAGAGATCTCGCTCTACGCCTGATTCGAGGCTGCTGCTAGAATTAGGCATTACGAGCGGTTAGGTCGCCCTCCGCGTCGCGTCGAGACATCCGGGCGGCATCACGACAACGCGAAAGGGAGCGCCATGGCCGGACTTCACCAGGACATAGAGAAGGTCCTCATCAGCGAGGAGGAGATACGCGAGATTATCGGTCGCCTCGGCGAGCAGATCTCGCACGACTACGCAGGCAAGAATCCGCTCGTGGTCGCCGTCCTGCGCGGCGCCTTCGTCTTCACCGCAGACCTGATGCGTGCCATCACCGTGCCCTGTGCGGTCGACTTCATGGCCGTCTCGAGCTACGGCAACGGCGTCAAGAGCTCGGGCGTCGTTCGCATCGTGAAGGACCTCGACACCGAGATTGCGGGCCGCGACGTGCTGATCGCCG
Organism: Olsenella sp.; assembly: GCA_017941585.1. GTDB lineage: Bacteria > Actinomycetota > Coriobacteriia > Coriobacteriales > Atopobiaceae > Olsenella_J. The sequence goes on from JAGAWD010000394.1 coordinate 3,353, forward strand.
AGGACATTCTCGACTCAGGCCTCACCCTCAGCTACCTGGTCGAGCTCCTTAAGGGCCGCGGCGCGCGCTCCATCAAGATCTGCGCCTTCGCCGTGAAGGACATCGCCAACCACACTGCGGCGGTCGTGCCCGACTACGTGGGCACCCACGTGCCCGACGAATTCATCGTGGGTTACGGCCTCGACTTTGCGGAGCGCTATCGCAACCTGCCCTACGTGGGCGTCCTCAAGCACGAGGTCTACAGCTAGTCTAGGAGCACATTACAGTGTCTGAAGAGAACAAGAGCGAGCACGATCCGAGAAGCCCCTTCGAGGGCGGCCCCAACCGCACGCGGCAGAGCGCCATTACGATGCTTGTCGCGTTGGCGGCAATCGCGTTCGTGATCTACAGCTTTGCCATGCCGGCTATCAGCGGCCCGCAGCCTGACACGCTCACCACCAACGAGTTCGTCACCGCCGTGAAGGATGACCGCGTCAAGTCGGTCACGTTCAAGACGTCGGACGGCAGCCTTGCGGGCAAGTACTGGAAGGACGGCGCCTCGGTGGGCGACGATGCCAAGGTCGTCTCTTTCACCAGCACCTACGTGGGGGCGGACACCCTGCAGGAGCTCATGGCGGAGCACTCTGCCACCTCGTTTTCCATTGATACGTCGTCGAACGAGATCTGGGAGACCATTGCCGTTACGATCATCCCCACCGTCATCGTGGTTGCCGCACTCGTCTACTTCATGAACCAGATGAGCGGCGCCAACGGGCGCCAGATGAACTTCGGCCGCGCGAACAACGCCCGCACTACCGAGGAGAGTCGTCCCAAGGTCAAGTTCGCCGATGTGGCCGGTATCGAGGAGGCTGTCGAGGAGCTGAAGGAGGTCCGCGACTTCTTGCGGGAGCCCGAGCGCTACCGGAAGATGGGTGCCAAGATCCCGCACGGCGTCCTGCTCGTCGGACCCCCGGGCACGGGTAAGACGCTGCTCGCCAAGGCGGTGGCCGGCGAGGCGGGCGTGCCGTTCTTCTCCATCTCCGGCTCGGACTTCGTAGAGATGTTCGTGGGCGTCGGCGCAAGCCGCGTGCGCGACCTCTTCAAGCAGGCCAAGGAGTCCTCCCCATCCATCATCTTTATCGACGAGATCGACGCGGTCGGGCGCCAGCGCGGTGCTGGTCTTGGTGGCGGCCACGACGAGCGCGAGCAGACGCTGAA
>JAGAWD010000395.1 GCA_017941585.1 Olsenella sp.
AGAGCGCTCTTGCCCGAGGCGGTCGGCCCCACGATTGCTATGAGCCTGGGCCTACCTTCGCTCATCGCGGCTCGCCGACCAGCTTACCCCGCAGGTACCACGTCTTCGCGACTTCCACCTGGACATCGCACATCTTGCCAACGAGGTCCTCCGCCCGCTTGCCCTCGGGAAGGTCGAACAGGACGGTTTGGTTCTTCGGGCTGTGGCCCACGAGCACCGAGCTGTCTCGCTTCGACGTTCCCTCCACAAGCGACGTTACCGTCGTGTTCAGGTCGACCTGGTTCGCCTCGTGCGCAAGGTCCTCGACGAGCCGTGCGAGCCTGTCGAAGCGCTCCTGAATCACCTCGCGCGGGGTGTCGTCCTCGATCTTCGCGGCCGGGGTGCCCGGGCGCTTGGAGTAGATGAACGTGTACGCGGAGGAGAAGCCCACCTCGCGAACGAGCGAGAGCGTCTGCTCGAAGTCCTCCTCCGTCTCCCCCGGGAACCCGACGATTATGTCAGTGGTAAGTGCGATGCCCGGGACGGCGGTCTTGATGCGCTTTGCGAGGTCGATGTACTGCTCGCGCGTGTAGCTGCGGTTCATGGCCTTCAGCACGCGCGACGAGCCGCTCTGGACCGCAAGGTGCAGGTGTGGCATGACGTTGGACACCTCTGCCATGGCGTTGATGATCTCAGGCGACAGGTCCTTGGGGTTCGACGAGGTGAACCGTATGCGTTCGACACCCGTCTCCCCCACCGCGCGGAGCAGCTCCGCAAAGCGAAGCTCTCCGTAAAGATCCTTGCCGTACGAGTTCACGTTCTGGCCCAGCAGCGTCACCTCGCGCACCCCGTCGTCCACCAGGCGACGGCACTCGTCCACGATGCGCTCGAAAACGCGGCTCTTCTCGCGTCCGCGAACATACGGCACGATGCAGTACGTGCAGAAGTTGTTGCAGCCGGTCATGATGGGAACCCACGCGTGGAACTGCTGCTCGCGATGGCTCGGAAGCTCCGTCGAGAAGCCCCTGCCCTCCTCGACCGTGTCGACAAACACCTCTCCGTCGTCACCGTCCTCGAAGGCATCTACCAGAAGCTGCGGAACCGATGCGAGCGCGCTCGTGCCAAACACGACGTCCACGTTGGGAATCTTCTTCTTGAGTGTTTCGCCGTCACGCTGAGCGATGCAGCCGCCTATGGCAACGATGCGCCTTCCGCAGGGCGGCTTCGGCAGCCTCACCAGGTTCGAAGCCTCGCCGTACAGGTGCGTGTCCGCCTTCTCGCGCACAGAGCACGTCATGAACACGACGATATCCGCCTCGGAGACGTCGCTTACCTGGACGCAACCGCAGTCGTCCAGAAGACCCGCAACCCTTTCCGAGTCATGCAGGTTCATCTGGCATCCGAACGTGCGGACGTGGTAGGTTTTCCCGACAAGCTGTGGAACGTAAGACAAGCTAGACCAACTCCGTTGTTTCGTGGGGCGACGACTCCGTGCGAGCCGCGGGGACGAGGCGGTGGACGTAGACCGCTATGCGGATTGCCGTCCTGCTGTCACCGTTGATGTCGATGTCGGCAAACGTGGGCGCGCAGGAAATGTCCACGCCCGTGGGGATGAGGAAGCCGCGCGCGATGGCAACGGCCTTTATGGCCTGGTTGACGGCTCCCGCCCCTACCGCCTGCATGTTTACCGGGACGCCGTCCTTCACCATGCCGGCAATCGCGCCTGCGACGGATGCCGGGGAAGACTTGCTGGAGACCTTGAGAAACTCCATCTCTGTAACTCCTGATTACGCTGCGAGCTGTTTCGTTTCTGGTATGGGGTATTGACGTACTGAAGGTACCATTTACTGCACAAACGTCAATCCCGTGATTCTAATCCGATTCGTCTATGTCAAACGTCACGACGATCTTTCCGCGAGACACGCGAATGCGGGGTTCGTCCGAGAGGTTTAGGTAGTACTTCTCCGCAAGGATCCTAAAATCCCTCTCGACCGCGCGAGAGAATTCCTCCGCGTCACCCTTCGAAATCTTCAGGCCACGCCTGTCCTTCATGAGGTCGACGGCTCGCTCGATCGACTTGTCGCTCTTGTGCGTGAGTCGCTTCAACACGCTGCGCTGCGGGTGTATCTGCCCCGCTATGATGCGGTGCGCGGTCCTCTCGCTCATATCAAGCCCAAGACTTCCCGAGACCCTCATGAGCTCGGAGGCATCCGCCGCGGCATGCATCCTCTCCAACACGGGAAGCTCGCTCAGGTCGTCGATGAACAGCAGAGAAGAACCTTCCACCGTCGGCTTGACGCGCCTTCGGGCCGTCGCCACCATCTCGGCGGGAGACCCGAAGTACACGTTGCATCTCCCCCGCTCCTCGAGCGCGAACTCGCAGCACGTCCTCACGATATTGTGCGGACCTGTGGCTACGACCTGGTTGCCCTCGTCGTCCGTACCGAGCGTCGGCCAAGTGGACTGGTCCTTGCGCTCCGCAAGGCTCTCTGCGTCGGTAACGATCCTGATGGCACTGCCAAGTCCCGGCGCCGAGGACATCACCCGAGCGGATTGTGCGTTCTCCCTTACGGAATAGAGTG
>JAGAWD010000396.1 GCA_017941585.1 Olsenella sp.
CGCTCGGGGTGGACGCCTCCGGCCTCGAGGTGGTCTACTCCCCGCTGAACGGCACCGGGCTCATCCCCGCGAAAGCGATGCTCAATCACTTGGGCGTCTCCTTTTCGCTCGTCGAGGCGCAGGCCGAGCCCGACGGGACGTTTCCCACCTGCCCCAAGCCCAACCCCGAGAACCCCTCGGCCATGGAGCTTGGCATGGCACAGGCGGAGCGCGAGGGGGCGGGCCTCTTCCTCGCAACGGACCCCGACGCCGACCGCATCGGAGTGGCCGCCCTTCACAACGGGAAGGCTCGCATCCTCTCCGGCAACGAGGTGGGGCTGCTTATCTTCGACTACATCGCCAGGCGTCGCGGGGGAGGTGCCGGCTCGCAGGAAAAGCCGCCCGTAGCGGTGACCACCATCGTCTCTACGCCGCTTGCGGACGAGATTGCCCGCGTCCACGGTTTTGAGCTTCGCCGCACGCTGACGGGCTTCAAGTACGCTGGTGAGCAGATCGGCCTTCTCGAGCGGGAGGGCGAGGAGAGCCGCTTCGCCTTTGGCATGGAGGAGAGCTGTGGGTACCTCCGTGGCGGCTATGTGCGCGACAAGGACGGCATCTGCGGCCTCATGCTCACCTGCGAGGTGGCCGCCGCGTACAAGGCCGAGGGAATGGATCTCGTGGAGGCGCTCGACGCCCTCTACGAGCGCTACGGCTTCATGGTGGGCACACAGCTCACGCTCGAGCTGCCAGGCGCCCGCGGTCGCTCGGCCACGGCAGCGGTCATGCGCGACCTGCGCAGGGGCGGCCTTGACGAGCTCCTTGGTGCCAGGGTGGAGCAGCGGATAGACTATGCCCTCGGCGCGGCCATGCCCGTCGTGGGAGGGGAGAGCACGCAGACGCTCCCGCCCTCCGACGTGCTCGAGCTGCGCCTTGCGGATGGCTGCAAGCTCATCGTGCGCCCCAGCGGCACGGAGCCCAAGATCAAGGCGTACGTTTTCGCCGGTGGGGCGACCAAGGCCGAGGCGGACGAGCGCCTTTTGGCCTTGAGTGGTACCGTTAGGGAGTACTTTGACCGACAGAAGGCCATGCTGGAAGGCGAGGGAGAACCCATGACCCACGTAGTGCTCCTCTCCGGCGGCTCGGGCACGCGCCTGTGGCCGCTCTCGAACAGCGCCCGCTCCAAGCAGTTCCTCAAGGTGCTGCGCGACGAGCAGGGCAGGCACGTCTCCATGGTGCAGCGCGTCTTCTCGCAGATCGGGCGCGTGCCGACGAGCCTGGACGTGACGATCGCCACGAGCGCCTCGCAGGCGGAGAGCCTCGACATGCAGGTGCCGGGCCGCTATGCCCTAGTGACGGAGCCCGAGAGGCGAGATACCGCGCCTGCCATCATGCTCGCGTGCGCACATCTCGCCCTCGAGCAGGGTGCGGCGGATGGTGACCCCGTCATCGTAATGCCCATAGACACCTATGCCGACCAGGGCTACTACGACCGCATTCCCAAGATTGCCGAGACGGTGGCAAACTCCGGTGCGGACCTCGTACTCTTGGGCGTCAAGCCCACCTACCCCTCGGAGAAGTACGGCTATATCATTCCCGAGGGAGGCGCGGCTGATGGCTTCGAGGCCCCAGGCGCCACCCTTTCCGTCAGGACCTTCAAGGAGAAGCCGAGCGAGGAGGCGGCCGCCGGCTACATCGCCGAGGGCGGCCTCTGGAACTGCGGCGTGTTCGGCTTTCGCCTGGGCTATCTCCGCGAGCTCACGCGCCGCTACTATGACGCCGCCGACTACGAGGACATGCTCGAGCACTATCGTGACCTGCCCAAGAACAGCTTCGACTACGAGGTGGTGGAGCGCGCCGAGCGCATCTTCGTCGTACCGTACTCCGGCACCTGGAAGGACCTCGGCACCTGGAACACCCTCACCGAGGAGATGGTAGAGCCCACGGCTGGTCGTGTCTTTCTCGACGAGGGGACCACGGAGGGCGTCCACGCGATCAACGAGACGGAGCTGCCTCTCGTGGTGGCCGGCGTCTCGGACGCCGTGGTCGTGGCCACGCCCG
>JAGAWD010000397.1 GCA_017941585.1 Olsenella sp.
GAGCCGAGGGACCCGCAGGGCCATAGGTTGAGCGACTACGAGCTGAGCCTGTTGGAGTACTTCAACCAGCTCGATCCCATGGACCAAGCTGACGTTCTGATTTACACACGCGACTTGTGTAGAAAGCGTGAAGAGGAGGCGAAAGCGAGGTACGGCGCATGACGGTAGCAGCCGCATACGCGCGTTTCTCAAGCGACTCGCAGCGCGAGGAGTCCATCGAGATCCAGCTCCGGGAGATCAACAGGGTCATCGAACGGGAGGGGTTCGTCCTCGGCCACACCTACAAGGACGAGGCCGTGAGCGGTTGGCAGACCCACGGCAGGCGCAGGCGAGAGGACTTCGACCGTTGCATCGAGGCAGGCGAGAAGGGCCTCTACGACGTGCTGGTGGTCTACAAGATGGACCGCTTCGCCCGCAACGTCGAGGTCTCCCAACAGGCAAAGAAGCGCCTCTTCAAGGCCGGCGTGCGCATAATCTCGGTGCGCGAGGGCGAGATCAGGGACACGCCGGACGGCTTCCTCATGTCCCTCATGTCGGACGGCTTCGCGGAGTACTACAGCCGCAACCTCTCCGTGCTCGTGCGCGACGGCATCGACGCGAGCGCGAGGCAGTGCAAGGCGGCGGGCCGCAGGATATTCGGCTACGACGTGGACGACGAGGACCACTTCGTCATAAACGAGACGCAGGGCGAGGCCGTGCGCGAGATCTTCCGGCGCTACCTCGCGGGCGAGACCTCGACCGAGATATGCAGGTGGCTCAACGGGAAGGGCATACGAACCTCCCGAGGCAAGACGTGGTGCACCCAGAACCTCATGCAGATGTTCGGCAACGTCGCCTACAAGGGCGTGTACAAATACAGCGGCCACGTGATCGAGGGAGGCATCCCCGCGCTGGTGTCAGAGGATGACTTCGATCGCGTGGCCGAGATCAGGAAGCAGAAGAGGCGGAAGAAGAGGCGGAGCGAAGTGAACGAGTACCTTCTCACCGGGAAGATCTACTGTCTGGAATGCGGCAGGCCCATGTGCGGAACGGCTGGGACGAGCGGCACGGGGAAGAAGTACACCTACTACGGCTGCATGCGCAAGGACGGCGGATGCGGCATCCGCGTCAGCTCCGAGGCCGTCGAGTCGAAGGTCATGCGGGCCATCGTTGACATACTCGACGACGAGGACGCCATAGACGAGATCGTGCGCGACATGCGGGCATACGCCGAGTCTAGGCCCAACCACGCAGAGGAGTACCGTCAGGAGGCCTCACGCCTTCGCAGGGAGGCGGACAGGCTCATACAGTCCATCGCAGAGGGAATACCCGCATCGAGCGTCGCGGAGGCCCTGAGAGAGCGAGAGGACAGGATAGCGGACCTTGAGAAGCTGGCCCTCACAGAGGACGAGATGAACGACGTGCCCGACGAGGCCGAGATCCGTGCGTGGCTGGACCGCTTCACCGAGGGCGACTGCGACGACCCCGAGTGGAGGGCGTTGGTGACAAAGGTGTTCGTGAGCCACGTCTTCGCGGACAAGGAGGACGTCTTCACGAGCCTCAACATGAGCGACGGTGAGCCTGAGTGGATACCGTTGGAGCAGGTCAAAGAGCTAAAAAATGTGCGAACCCTCCCATTTGAGAAAGTTCGCACAGGTCGTGTATGGTGGGCGTTACAAGATTTGAACTCGTGACCTCTTCCGTGTCAGCCGCATCTATACGCCACTATCCGCCGAGCAGTTAGGTACCGTGTCGCTTCGTGCTCCACGATAAACTGTCACGCGCCATCATTAACGCAGACCCGAGCAGGTTCTGGCCCTTCCATAGTGATTTGTTGAAGCGGCGGGGATCGTCCATAGATAGCCCGATACCCCATATGCGATCTTTTACGGCGCACTCCGCGAGCACATCGTCACCTGTCGCAAGGAGCCTGTTAAGAAGGTCGCCGTTCTGAGAAAACTTTGCAAGCAGGCCCTCGTATACAACTATCTTGCGTACAGCACGCTTGAGCGTGCATGGTTCCACGCACCGCCGGCACATCGTTCCACGCACCGGCGGTGCAGATTAACGCGCCTGAGCAGTACAGCCGAAGGCTATTTCTCGAGTTCGGCCATGCGCTTGCGCATCGACTCCTTGCCCCTCAGGTGGATCATGCGGGAGTTATAGACGAGGCGGTCGATGACCGCGTCCGCCAGCGC
>JAGAWD010000398.1 GCA_017941585.1 Olsenella sp.
AACCCGCCAATAGTTTCGAAGAGCCAAAATGAAACGACCCGACCGGAAGAGTCCCAATCGGGTCGTTCTGGGGTCAGTACCTCAGTCGCTTGCGATATCGCCAGCCGACGCGTCCCTCGCCCCGGGCGCTTGCGCTATCGCCAGCAGATGCGCCCCTCGAAGAAGCCGTTGGTGCAATAGTGCCTGTAGTACGCGCGGAGATCGTCACCAAACGCACGCTGGAGGTCCCCGTAGCGGTCCCTGTACGCCCGCACGTTGAAGCTTCGGCTCGCCGTCCTGCCCTCCGCCATGCCAAACTCGACAAAGTGAGCAAGTACGGCAGCCGGATCAGCATGATACGCGGCGGCGACGTCGGGATTCTCTTCGAGATAATAGTCATAGTCATATACGCTGCCGTAGTCGAACCCGTCCAGCGCGCAGTCCTTTGGCGTGGGGAACGGCCCGCTGCCCTTCGCGACGTTCGCGTCGAACCACGCGCTCCGCCAGCCCATCCAGTTGCGCATGTACTCAACGCACGTGTCCCAGCTCTCGAAGGACCTGGCCATGTTTCTGAAGTAGGAGAGACCATACAGTACCTCGTTCATTCTCTGCGAGGCCGAGACCCTGTTCGCATAGTGCGTAAGAGAATGCAGCGAACCGCTTGTCGCACCCTCCTGTCCCAGAATAACGTTCTTTACGAGAGGGGCGAGTACATCTCTGTAAATCTCTCTCAGGCGGTTCACCACGACGGCGTTGTTGTGCCATGCGCTTCCCGGAACCGCTATCTCCTCATAGCGACTAAAGGAGGAACCGCCGCCGTCAATCCTGAGACCCATGCAGGTATCGAAATCCCACACGGGCGAGCAGTAGAGTGTCTTCGACCCCTTGTCGACGTAGAAGTACGTCGAGGTAAAGAAGGCGTCGATGTTCTTGAAGTACTCGTTGATGAGAACGGCCTTCGCGAGGGAGTCAAGGTCGAAGGAGAAGGAGTCGGCCCGATTGAAGCGTCCGGCCTGCTCGTTGTCGATGGCGGCCTGAACGGCCTCGCTGATGTACTTCATCGCATTGTATGAGCAGACCTCGGGGCTCTTCACCACGAAGTAGCCCTGGGTCGTCGCAAACCAACACTTCTCGCCCTTGTAGTACGCTCCATCCTGCTCGAGCAGGTAGCCACCAGAGATGTCCTCGGGATCGCGCACGCCTTCTACATAGCGGAACTCCTTGCCGTAGGCGTTGACGGCGCTACGAACGGGCAGGTCATCGAGTTCAACGCCCTTGTTGGCCTTCTTGATCCTGCCCTCGAGATCGTCGATGTCGACACGACCACCTTTTATCTCAACCTTCTCGACAAAAAGGTAGCTGCCGCGATACTCGCCGTCGTAATAGAGGTCGACGGGCGTAGACTCCACGCCGACCATTCCCATCGCAAGCGCCGTATCGTAGGCGACAGAGCTATGCAGCAGAGTCGCGTCAGCGGCGTTAGCAAGCAGGACCCACTTTTTGTTCTCGTTCTTGCTGTCTCCGGTCTGCAGCAGATCAGCCTTCTTGCTCAGGGTGATCTGGTACGGCTTCTTGTCTCCAATGCCCCAGGTGGAGTTTCCGCGACCCTTGATGGTGGAGAGGTTCTCCGTGCCGAGCTCGTCCTTGTCATACACGACAGCACCACCGGCGTCGACGACGGATACCGCGACCTGCGCCTTGACGGAGTGGTCGGGGCTCGCCTCTACGAACGCGCGCCCGGCGCCCGCGGGGTCGTTGCTCTGGACGAACACCGTGGAGACGTTGGCCGAGAGCATCACCACGAGGTCGTGGACGAAGTCGCTTGCACCCATGCCCTCCTTGCACTTGAAGGCAAGCCCGCCCTGGGAGTTTCGCGACGCGCCGAAGGAGTTGACGTCAACGGCCACGTTGGGGTCGACGTCCCTGTAGCTGGCACCGTCACCCGAGAGGGCGAGGGCGAGGGCAGAGCCGCCGAGGTCGAACGCGGAGAGCCTCACGCTGCTCGCGTCGGCGTAGGAGGGAAGGAACAGGTAGATGGTCTCGTCCTTCAGGGTCGACTGCACGACCTGGGCGCCCAATCCGTCGGGGGCGGCCACGGCCGCCCTCAGCGAGGCGACGCCCTGGCTGAAGTCCGTCCTGCCGCAACTCCCCACATATTCCGGGTCTACGGCGTAGAACCCCACCGACTCGCCGCTCCACCCCACCGAGACGAGGCTGTCGTACTCGTACTCCGAGAGGGTGTAGTGATGGGTGCCCACCTGCGCGTTCGGGTTGTAGACTCGCCATACGGGAAGGCTCCCGAAGGCGGCGGAGAGCCAGGACACGCCCTCGTAGTTCCAGCCGACGCCCACGAGGCTGTCCCTCTCCACGTCGCTCGTGGTGTAGTGATGGTCGCCCGCGAAGGGGTTGTACAGGCGAAACACCGAGGCACCTCGCTTGGTGGGAACCTTCCAGCCCACGCCCTCGTCGTTCCAGCCGATGGACGCGAGGCTGTCGCGCTCGTACTCGCTGGCGGTGTAGAAGTGCTCCCCCGAGTAGGGGTTGTAGAGGCGGTAGAGGTCGCAGACCTCGTCGGGCGCATAGCGCTCCTCGTCCGAGGACTGCGCCGCAAGCTCCGACGTCGTCACCTCGCCCCTTGCGCCGACCGCGGAGGATGAGGCCTCCCCTGCCGCAGCCTCCCCCGCCGCGGCCTCCCCCGCCGCAGGGGCGCATTGTGCGGGCGCCGCTGCCCCGGACCGCGCGACCTCGGGGCCCACGGCCTCGCCACCCTCGCCCGAAGGCGTCACGGGCGCGCCGTGCGAGGCCGACGTCCCCACAACGTTAGAGAGGGCGTCCTCGGCGAGAGCGGTGGCCTCCTCAGCGGAGGAGGTGGGCTCGACAGCGGCGTCGGTGGTGGTGGCAGCAACGGTGGCGGCGCCCGCGACAGGCGTCTCGGCAGAGGTGACGAGGCCGGACGGCGTTGTGCCCGGGCCCGGCGCGTCCGCAGAAATGGCCACCGTGACACCCTCCCTCCCCGCCTCAGCCGAAAGCACCGAGGAGGCGGAGTCGTCAGGCTTGGGGCCGTCTTCCAGCGCAAGGGCGACCGCGGGAACCGCGAGGGCGATGGTGATGGACAGGGCGGATGCCGAGATGGCTCGTTGCAGCTTGCTCATGTAATGCTCCATACAGCGACGTGGCGAATTCCCTATAGGATAAACCCTGGAGATGTCCAGGAATCGAGAACGAGATTATCCCGAGGCAAACCGATACCTTATCCACACTACCCGCGTCAGCGAAGCGCAGGACGCGGCGCGATCGTCCCGCAGGACGCGGTGCGATCGTCCCGCGCGACGGCGGGAGGCACGCGTTAGAGCTTCTCCCTGAAGCAGGGAAGCAGGCGCAGGACGCGCGTTATGACGACGGAGCCGACCACCCCCGACACGACGATGGCGAGCTGCACCACGAGAAGCGGCAGTTCGGTGGCGATGGGCATCCTGACGGCAAGGTGGGCGAAGAGCGGGTGGAAGAGGTAGATGCCAAAGCTGTCGCGTGCAAGCAGCGACACGAGCGGCCTCCCCTCGAGGGAGACGTCGAGCCAGCGCCTGAGGCCCAAAAACACCGCGAGCGAGAGCGGGAGCGCAAAGCCGTATTCCGGAAGCGCGATAGGCCCTCCCAGGGAGGGGTCGATCGCATAGATCGCGACGAGGGCGACGAGGGCGGCCGCGGCGGCGGCCACCACGCGGCGGTTCAGCTCGAGGTAGGCGTAGGCATAGTAGCCCGCAAGGTAGTACGCGACGGGGGCGCCGAGCCCCAGGAAGGAGAGGATCCTGGTGTCGAAGACCCCGTTGATGGTCGGTACCGCGCACAGCAGCACGTATGCGGCCAAGGTCACGGTACGGAGGTCCCTGCGGGACGCATCGCGAACGAACGCCCTGATGAACGGCGTGAGCAGGTAGAGGACGAGAAGGGCGTAGAGGTACCAGAGGTGGTCCCACGAGTCGCCCGAGAGGAGGTTGACGAAAGATGTCCAGGCGAGCCCCGGAAGGGCGGAGGGGGTGAGCCCCGGCGCGCCCGCGGCGCTCTCCATGAGGCAGAAGAGGAAGCCGACCGTGAGCAGCACGAAGGATATGCGCCAGAGGTAGCGGCCGATGCGCGCGAGGCCCAGCTCGCGCCCTGGGTCGAGAAGCAGCGACCCCGTGATCATGAGGAAGACGGGCACCGCCCAGCGGGTGAG
>JAGAWD010000036.1 GCA_017941585.1 Olsenella sp.
ATGACACCATGGAGCCCATCTACGTCAAAGACCCCATCATCCTTGGACGCGTGACCGCCCTAATCCGCTCCATTTCATAGCATATGGCTACGTTAGAACACACACATACCAAGGACGCGCCATCCGCCAAGCAGCGGATGGCGTTCTTTGATGTCCTCCGCGGCTTTTCGGTCATTTCGATGACGCTCTTTCACCTCTGCTATGACCTCAGATTCCTCTACGGGTTTGACCTCACGTTCTTTAGGCCGCCCTTCCAGGACATCTGGCGCGCCTCGATCTCTTGGGCATTCCTCTTTATAGCTGGCTGTATGTGCTCATTTTCGCGCGATGGCCTCAAACGAGCCTCTCGCTACCTGCTGGCGGCATTGGCCATCTTTGTCGTCACGTCTGTGGTTGCAGTAGACACGCCCATTAACTTTGGGATCATCTTTTGCATGGGCGCTTGCACCCTCATCGAGTATCTCTTGCAAAAGGCTCAGGCTTCACCTGAAGGATGGCCTATAGGCCTCATCCTGTTCTTGATATTTATAGTTTTGCGTGGTGTTCCCTTAGGCTACATCGGCCTCTTTGGTCAAACGATCGTCCTGCCTCGATGGCTTTACGCGACACCTTACCTGTCGTTTCTTGGCTTTCCTGGCCCAAACTTCGCCTCAGGCGATTACTACCCCGTCATACCCTTTGTGTTCATGTACCTTACGGGGACGGCTTTTGGACGCATGTGGCGTAAGGAAGGCTATCCCGCTTGGTTCCAGGGCATATCCTGTAGGCCGCTCGAATGGGTGGGCCAGCACGCCCTGCCCATCTACATACTTCATCAGCCGGCCATTCTGGGCATTCTCTCGGTTTTGCTTCCCTAGGGTAACGATGACTATATCCATCGTTACCCGAGCACTGGCCTATTCCTCGACCTCATAAGGGGCTAGGAAGTCGTGCATTCGTGCTGACGCCCTGACAGTTGCCTTTAGGCCGCTTTGCACGTATTCCTCGCGTATGACCTGGCATCGCTCATGAACCATCTTCATAAGGATTCCCTTGTCGTAGGGCACGACGACCGTCATGGTCACGTCGCCCTCCGAGGCCTCCTGCGCTATCCGATACAGCAGTGCATTGGCTCCCAACCCTTCCAAGGCAGAGATCTGCACGGCATCGGGATGGTTGAACGACAGCGCACGACGCTGCTCCTCGTCCAGCAGGTCACACTTGTTGAACACGACCACCGAGCGGATGTCTTTGGCGCCGATCTCCTTGAGCACTTCGTCTACGGCGTTCAGCTCCTTTTGCGCATGGGCATCCGATGCGTCCACGACCTTGAGTATCAGGTCGGCAGCTAGGGCTTCCGCAAGGGTGGATTTGAATGACTCGACAAGCGTGGTGGGCAGCTTTTGGATGAAGCCGACCGTATCTGTGAGCGTGATCTTGCGACCCTCTTCAAGGTCCAGGGAGCGCGTGGTGGGGTCAAGCGTGGCAAAGAGCTCGTCCTGCACGTATACGTCGGATCCCGTAAGACGGTTGAGCAGCGTCGACTTCCCGGCATTGGTGTAGCCCACCAGGGCAACGCGATAGATGCCCGACTCCCAGCGTGCCTTGCTTTGCACATTACGGCGCTTTTCCAGTCGCTTAAGCTCTTCGCGTAGCGTTGCTATGCGGTTTCGGATGAGCCTTCGGTCAACCTCAAGCTGACTCTCACCCTGTCCAAAGCGGCTTCCGATACCACCACGGGTCTGTTCGCCCACCAGATGGTTCCACATGCCCCTCAGGCGCGGTAGCACATACTGCAGCTGTGCCAGCTGCACCTGGAGCCTTCCCTCACGCGTACGCGCGTGCTGACCAAAGATGTCCAAGATGAGAGCAGTACGGTCGATGACCTTTGTGGGCTCCTTGAACGCACGCTCCAAATTTGACTGCTGCGAGGGACTGAGCTCGTCGTCAAAGATCACGACGTCGGCATCAAGGCTGTGAATCAGGTCGGCAATCTCCAAGACCTTGCCGCTTCCGATATAGGTCTTGGGAACCGGTCGGTCGAGACGTTGGGTCACCACCTGCACGACCTCTGCGCCATCCGTCTCCGTTAGGCGCTGAAGCTCTGAGAGCGACTCCTGGATGGTCCATTCGCCCGTTCCGCTATCCACTCCCACAAGAATGGCCCGCTCGGGCACGGGGGTTGTGCTATGCGGCTTAAAGCGTCCCATCAGCTCTCCATGACGTCGTTGGTGCTTGGCTGCAAGAGGTCTACCACGATGCGAGTAGCGGCCTCGTTGGGCTCATCGGCCGATATCCATCTTACCCGCTTGTCATTTCTAAACCAGGAAAGCTGGCGCTTTGCGTACCTACGCGTCCTGGTCTTGACCATTTCACGAGCACGGTCCATTGATATCTCGCCATCAAGCGCCAAGAGCACCTCTTTGTACCCTATTGCCTGAGACGCCGTCTTGGTGTTGGCGAGCCCTTGCTCCTTGAGGCTTATGACCTCCTGCACCAGGCCATGCTCGAACATGAGGTCAACACGACGCTCTATGCGTTCATACAGCCTTGTGCGGTCGGTCTGTATGCCCCAGATGCGCACGTC
>JAGAWD010000399.1 GCA_017941585.1 Olsenella sp.
CGGCCCTTACCTATGTCGGGTTCGTTTTCGTTGTTGCCTTCGACGTGACTTACGTAGTCATCTTCCTGCAGAACACGGGTCTTCTCTCGGTCGGCCTCATTCTCTCGGGCGGCAGCATGTTCGTGACCGTCGTCATGCATTGGCTGTTCTCGCTGGTCGAGTCGATGCGAGAGAATACACGTCGTATTGTTGAGTCACTCATGGCGGTCATCGAGGCGCGCGACCCCAGCCTCCGGGGACACAGCAAGCACGTGCAGGACCTGTCGCTTATGCTCTACGATACCCTTCCCAGGGAGAAGCGGCGTTTGTTGAACAGGGATAGTCTCGAGTACGCCGCAATCTTTCATGACCTCGGAAAGATTGGAATTCCCGAGTCGATTCTTAACAAGCCCGGTCCCCTTACGCCTGCGGAGTGGGACGTCATGAAGATGCACACCTCCATCGGTGTCGATATTCTCAAGACGATTGCCTCCTTCGACGAGACGTCCGATTGGGTTCTCTATCACCATGAGCGCATGGACGGGACCGGCTACTTTGGCATCTCTGGAGATCAGGTTCCCCTGGCCGCACGCATCATCGCGGTCGCGGACACCTTCTCTGCGCTCTACATGAACAGACCCTATGCGGGCAGCGTTGGCTACGACGAGTGCATCGCCATCATGCGCGAGGAGGCGGGAAGCCACCTTGACGGCGAGCTGGTGGAGGCATTCTGCGAGATTCCGCGCGAGAAGGTGCTGGCGTGTTCGCCCGCCCCCACCTCGCAGCGGCCAAAGTCGTTCAGCACGGAGCTCGAGTCGCTGCAGAAGCCCTCCGAGGTTCACCTTGAGGAGAGATAAAGATGAGACGGGCGGACCGAGAAATAAAGGACCTTTCCGAGATTAAGCGAATCATCGGCGTTGCGAAGATCGTGCACCTTGGGCTCGTGGACGGAGGGCGGCCCTACGTGGTTCCCTTGCACTACGGCTTCAACCTCTCGGAGGAGGCGCTGACGCTTTACATGCATGGTGCGAAGGAGGGCCGAAAGCTCGATGCGATTCGCGCAAACGGCGCTGCGTTCGTCGAGCTGGAGTGCGACGTTGACCTTGTTTCTGGCGGAGACGTTCCCTGCCGTTACGGATCGTACTACGCGAGCGTCATGGGCGAGGGCGAGGCGATCGTCGTTAGTGACGAGCGCGAGAAGATCAGAGGAATTGAACTTCTCATGAGAAACCAAACCCAACGGGACTTTGAGGTCACGCCCGCCATGGCGTCTGCCGTCACCGTAATCAAGGTCGTCGTGCCGATGGACTCTCTCACGGCCAAAGGTAGGCTGATGCCGCGGTAGGCGCTACCTTTCGGTAAGTTTTTTCGTGCAGGTCTTCCCATGCAGGTCTTCCCATATTCAAAAGCAGAGCCTTTGCTGTCGTGCGTTCGCGCCTGCGCACAGCTACCGTTTGCAGGCGCGAGCACCGCGCCTGTGGCAGGTATCTTCAAAATTGAACTTCTCGGTACCATTCATGGTCCTGTCGTGCTATCGTCTCATTCTAAATTGAACGTAAATTGAACTGCTGTTCAACAACGCGAACTTTAGGAGAGCTATGGCAGAGGAGACGTTTGCAGAGAGACTTGAGAGCGCCATGGCGGAGAGCGGCCTCAAACAGGTCGATCTTATCCGTGAGGCGGACAACCTCGGGCGCAAGCTTGGCAAGAGTCAGATCAGCCAATACCTGAGCGGCAAGACAATCCCGCGCCCGTCCATGATGAGCCTTCTCGCGACGCTGCTTGGCGTGAGCGAGGAGTGGCTGGCCGCGGACGCCTATGAGCGGTCGGGAGCTGGTGCGGGACCTGCCTTGGCGGACGGGGCCCCGCATGCGGCGGGGAGGCAGGCGAGCACGGTGGCCGCATCTGGCGCGTCCGCCGCTTCAGACAAGACGAAAGGTACGCACATGCGCAAGTTCACCAAGTCCCACAAGCTCGACAACGTACTCTATGACGTGCGCGGACCCGTCGTGGAGGAGGCGAACCGCATGGAGGAGAACGGCACGCAGGTGCTGAAGCTCAACATCGGCAACCCCGCCCCCTTCGGCTTCCGCACGCCCGACGAGGTCATCTACGACATGCGCAGGCAGCTCATCGACAGCGAGGGCTACTCCGCCTCGCGCGGGCTCTTCTCGGCACGCAAGGCCATCATGCAGTACGACCAGATCAAGGGCATCCCGAACGTCGAGATGAACGACATCTATACCGGCAACGGCGTCTCCGAGCTCATCCAGCTCTCGCTGAACGCGCTTCTCGACTACGGCGACGAGGTCCTGATCCCGAGCCCTGACTACCCGCTCTGGACCGCCTGCACGACGCTCGCCGGCGGAAACCCCGTCCACTACGTCTGCGACGAGGAGGCCCACTGGTACCCTGACATGGACGACATCCGCGCCAAGGTGTCGCCGCGCACCAAGGCGATCGTCATCATCAACCCCAACAACCCCACCGGGTCGCTCTACCCGCGCGAGGTGCTGCAGGAGATCGTCGACATCGCCCGCGAGAACCAGCTCATCATCTTCTCCGACGAGATCTACGACCGCCTCGTGATGGACGGCAAGGAGCACATCTCCATCGCCAGCATGGCGCCCGACCTCTTCTGCGTGACGTTCAACGGCCTCTCCAAGAGCCACATGATCGCGGGCTTCCGCATCGGCTGGATGTCCATCTCGGGCAACAAGGAGCTCGGTCGTGACTACATCGAGGGCATCAACATGCTCTCCAACATGCGCCTCTGCTCCAACGTGCCCGCGCAGTCAATCGTGCAGACCGCGCTCGGCGGATATCAGTCCGTCAAGAGCTACGTGGTGCCGGGAGGGCGCGTGTACGAGCAGCGCGAGTACGTCTACAACCGACTCAAGGACATGCCGGGCATCACGGTGGAGAAGCCCGACGCAGCGTTCTACATCTTCCCCAAGCTCGATGTGGAGCGGTTCAATATTACCGACGACGTTCAATTTGCCGTGGACCTGCTCAAGCAGAAGAAGGTCCTCGTCGTTCAGGGGACGGGCTTCAACTGGAAGGCGCCCGACCACTTCCGCATCGTGTATCTGCCGCGCATGGAGGTTCTCGTCGACGCCATGGACAAGCTCGAGAGCTTCCTGGAGCACTACCAGCAGTAGCCGCGAGATTGCGGGCGCCGAGACGAGGGGACTGGGATGGAGAAGGCCATCGGATGCATAATAACCGTGTTCTTGGGCATCTACACAATTGTCTACGTCCTTAAGATTTTGATAGCGTTTCTGTTCGGCCTCTTCTAGCGCAAGGAGTCGATGGGCTACACTTCGCCTGACGAGTGGTTTGGGCGCCGCGCGTCTGGGCGCCGTCTCAAAAAGGAGGATGCATGGCTAAGCTGGAGAGCGGTCTTACGCGGGAGCAGGCCTTCGAACTGCTAAAGGAGTATAACGAGGACCCCTACCACATCGAGCACGGCGAGACCATCGAACGCCTGATGCGCTACTACGCCAAGAAGTACGATCCCGAGAACGTCGAGTTCTGGGGTCAGGTGGGACTTCTGCACGATCTCGACTGGGAGAAGTGGCAGGACGACCAGCTCCATACCGTCAAGGCGGCCGAGCTTCTCGCCGAGGCTGGCGCGGCCCCCGAGCTCGCGAGGTCCATCCAGACCCACAACTACGACCTCAACCCCGATCTGCCCCACCCCGAGCACAAGATGGAGAGGGTCCTCTACGCCATCGATGAGCTCTCTGGCCTCATCAACGCGTGCGTGCGCATGCGGCCGAGCGGATCGGTCCAGGACTTCGAGGTGAAGTCGCTCAAGAAGAAGTTCAAGAACAAGAAGTTCGCGGCCGGGTGCGACCGCGACGTAATTCGCCATGGGGCCGAGCTCAACGACATGGAGCTCGACGACCTGTTCGCTGAGGTTATCGAGGCGACCAAGCTCACCGATCCCCAGCGCGAGGCGTGGCTCGAGGAGCATCCGCAGGACGGCGAGTAGGTGCGGGGCCGCCCGGCGCAGCGCCGGGCGGCTCGTCCGCCTGTCTGTGCGACGCCGGAGTGACTCCAGCTGCCTACACTGCGTACCAGGCAATCCCCTCGTCAGACCAGCCCGCCGACACGAGATGGTCGTGCTCCGCCTCGCTCGTCGTGTAGTTGTGGGCTCCTGCCACCGCGTTCGGGTTGTACTCGCGGTAGAGGGGCGTCGTCTGTGCATCGTCGCTGTACCAGCCGATTCCCTCGTTGGTCCAACCCGCCGAGACAAGAGCGTTGCACTCATCCTCGCTCGTCGTGTAGTGATGGTCGCCCGCATAGGGGTTGTAGAGGCGATAGACCGGCGTGTTGCTCGTGGCGGGCGTGGTCCAGCCGACGCCCTCGTACTGCCAGCCAAGCTTGACCAGCTCGTCGCACTCGTAGGCGCTGGCAGTGTAGAAGTGCTCACCCGTATAGGGGTTGTAGAGGCGGAGCATGGACAAGACCTCCGCCTGCTCGCTGGAACCTTGCTCTGGCTGAGCGGTCTGTCCGCCCGGGACGCCCTCGCTCGGTAGCGTGCCCTGGCCCGGCTGGACCGGCTGGTCGCCCTGGCCCGGCTGCGTGCCCTGGTTCGGCAGGTTCTGCTGACCGCCCTGGCTGCTGCCGGAGTTCACGCTCGCGGTGGTGCTGGAGCCACCGCTTGCGAGTGTGAGGGTGTCACCGGAGGTGAGCCCGTCCGTCGAGAAGAGGAGATAGGACCCGCCCGCCGCGGCCGTCGTCTGGTAGAGTGTCGCGTCGCCGGACTTAACGGTCGTGTCCTGGCCGGAGGCGACTATGCCGTCCCCGCTCGCCTGCGTCGAGATCTCGCCCTGCTCGGCGTCGGCAGATGAGTCGCTCATGGGGGCCATGCCGCCGGGCGCGCCGCCCTGGCCGCCGGGACCACCCATTCCGCCGGGTCTGCCTTGTCCGTTCTGGCTCCCGGGCATGCCCATGCCGCCGGGGCCTCCCATGCCGCCCATTGCGCCCTGCGCGCCGAAGAGCGCGTAGCTGCCCGTAGACGGGGTGATGCACATGTCGGAGCCCACGGCGAAGAGCGTGCCGCCCGTGATGGAGAACGTGCCGCGGACCTCGCCCTCCATTCCCTCTCCGATGTCGAGCGCACCGTTGCCGCTTCCCGTGCTATAGACCTCGGTCGTGCCGCCGGAGATCGTGAGGCTGCCGTTCGAGTCGAGCCCGTCGCCCCCCGAGACGACCTCCCACGTGCCGCCCGAGACGTTGATGGCGTACTGCCACCCGTACGAGGTCAGATCCTTGTTCGCGGCGTTGACTCCGTCGTCGTTCGTCTTGATGCTGCCCGTTCCGGAGACGAGGTTGACCGTCGCGCCCTCGAGGCCCTCCTTGGCACTCTCGACGTTGATGGTCGGCCCGGCCGTACCCGTTGCGCCAACGGTGAGCGTGTTGTCCGCGTGCATGGCGTCATCCGTCACGTCGATGTTGAACGTGCCCGAGAGCACGGTGAGGTCGCCCTCGCAGTTGATGGCGTCACAGCCCTCGGTCTCGCCGTCCACGTCCTCGGAGTAGCCCGAGCTAAGGTTGAGCGTGCCGTCGCCCGAGATGGTGAGGTCGCCGCCCGTGGTGGTGCCGTCGGAGGCGTAGACGATGTTGTCGTTGTCGTCCGCCTCGGCATTTGCCTTGATGATGCCCTTGTCGCCCGAGGTAGAGAGGTTGTTGGTGCCCTTTATCACGATGCTGCCCGACGACCCGGCCTTGAACTTGATGGCCTTGTCGCCGCTCTTCGCGAGCGTGAGGTCCTGCAGGACGAGCGTGACGCCCGTGACACCCTTCTTCACCTGGATGGACCCGTCTGCGCACGAGCCCGTGACGGTGTAGGTGCCGGCCTCTGTGATGGTGAGGACCGGCGAGCCATCATCGCTCGTCTCGATCTTGTACCCGCTTCCGGCGGACGTCTCGGCGATTCCGCTGTCGGAGAAGGTCAGCGTCGCGCGGCTCTCGGCCTGGACGGAAAGCGTTGCCTCCTCGTTCGAGACGGTGGTCACTGTCGCGTCGCCGGTGCTTGCGAGAACCGTGAGGGGGGCTCCTCCCATGGCTAGTGCCAACGAGAGGCCCGCGACGGCGGCGGCATGAACCCTGCGCTTCATAGTAGTCACCTCTTTTATATTGGTTGCCAGTGGATGGCTTGATGATATGGGTGGCGAGAAGTGCAGTAGACGACATTGGCACGTTATGACAATTGTCACGCAACGCTGAGCGAAAGCCAAAGGACGCTGAGTGAAAGCTGAAGGTGCGGGCGCTCGTCGCTGCGCCCGTGTCCGGAGTGCGTACTCCCATTGCAAGTGCGCACTCGGTAGGAAAGTGCGCCGAGTGTACAGGCGGGGGTGCGCACTCGGTAGGAAAGTGCGCCGAGTGTACAGGCGGGGGTGCGCACTCGGTAGGAAAGTGCGCCGAGTGTACAGACGGGACCCCGGACAAAATCTCGGACCTCGCATGGGGTCCAGGGAGGGGGTCCGATGTACACGAAGGAGGAGCGGGAGGGTATCCTCTGGGAGTTCCACCG
>JAGAWD010000400.1 GCA_017941585.1 Olsenella sp.
CCCGTCGTGTCGACGGTGTCGACCTTGAACGTGGGGACCTTGACGTACTCGCCGTCGACCAGGGTCGCCGAGCCGCGGCGCCCGAGCGTGATGACGGCGCACTTCACGCCCTGCGCCAGGAAGTACTCGAGCGCGCGCCTGCGAGAGCCGTCGTCCATGGGGTCGATGCCCGTGAGGAGCTCGCACTCGGTCTCGTTCACGCAGAGCAGGTCGAGTGCCTCGTAGACCGCGCTCGGGATGCTGCGCGCGGGGCTCGCGTTAAGCACGGTGTAGAGGCCGTTTCGCTTGGCGCAGAGGATTGAGTCCATCGTGGCCTCGAAGTTGCCCTCGAGCTGCGTGAGGAAGATGTTGTCCTGCCCCGCGAGCCCGTGGATCGCAGCGCGGATCTCACGGTAGGTCATGGCGGCGTTGGCGCCCGGGTCGACCACGACGCGGTTGTCGCCCTCCGCGCGGATGACCACGGCGACGGCGGTATGCTCGGTCTCCGAGACGCTCACGTTGGTGCAGGCGACGCCATAGCGAGCGAGGGACGCAACGAGCGCGCGGCCGTACTCGTCGTCGCCGACCTTGCCCACCATGAACGTGTCGGCACCCATGCGCGCGATGGCAACGGCCTGGTTTCCGCCCTTTCCGCCGGGCGTCTGCACGAAGTTGTCGCCGATGGCCGTCTCGCCACGGCGCGGCACGCTGCGGCACTGCACCGACATGTCCATGTTAAGGCTACCGCTTACGATTACCTTGTTCATCTCTACTCCTCGATCTCTCCGGCCATCATTCGGTCGTACATAACCTTGTTTGCGGCGAGCTCGACCGCGTCGTCGAGGGGTTCGAGCTCGCATTGTCCGTACTTTCTCTCGAGCGCCCGCGCGAGGAGGTAGTCTGCGACGCCGGGGTTCTTGGGCAGGAGCGGCCCGTGGACGTAGGTGCCCACGACGTTCTTGTAGAGGCAGCCCTCCTGCCCCGACACGCCGTCGTTGCCGTGCCCGTAGAGGACCCTGCCGAGGGGCTCGACGCCGCTTCCGAGGTGCGTGCGGCCACCGTGGTTCTCGTAGCCCACGATGGGCTGCTCCGCGATGCGGCTCTCCACGGCGATGTTGCCGATCAGGCGCGGGCTCCCGCGGTCCGTGTAGAGGTCGACGAGGGAGAGCCCGGGGAGCCTCTCGTCTCCCATGAGGTAGCTCTCCCCCAGGAGCTGGTAGCCGCCGCACACGGCGGCGAGCACTCCCCCGTCCTCGACGAAGGCCTTGAGCTCCGCCTGCTCGCGAAGGAGGCTCTCGCACACGATGCGCTGCTCGCGGTCGGAGCCGCCGCCGATGAAGACGATGTCTGCGTCCGCGAAGGTCGGGCGCTCGCCCACGTGGACCTCCATGACGTCGGGCTCGATGCCGCGCCACTCCAGGCGCTTTCTGAGCACGAGGATGTTTCCGGAGTCGCCGTAGAGGTTGAGCAGCTCCGGAAAGAGGTGGGCAATGCGGAGGCTGCGGTTAGGCATGACGCTCACCCACCCTCTCGAGCGTGGCCTTTGCCGGCCACAGCGCGGAATAGTTCGTAAGCACGTAGAGGGGCATCTCCTTGGGAAGCCCCGCGACCTGCGCGAGCGCACCGTCCACGAGGTTGGCGACGGACGCCTCGATTCCCGCGTACTTCATGCGCACCTGGACGTCGCCCGCGCGGGTGCCGCCGCAGATGGCCGCGAGCCGCTCCTGCCCGGCGAGGCGCTCGAAGTCGACGTCCCAGATCCAGGAGATGTCCTTGCCGTCGTTGAAGTTGTCGTTTATGGCGAAGTAGACGGCCTTCGGCCGCTCGTCCGCGAGGAGGAGGGAGATGTTCTGGTTGAAGCCCGTCGGGTTCTTCGCGAGGTTGAGCACGACGTCGCGCCCGTCCACCACGAAGTGCTGGAGGCGGCCGTTCTCGGGATGGTACGAGTCAATCGCCTGCTGGAAGGTCTTGGCGTCGACGCCGGCGAGAGTCGCCGCGGCAAAGGCCGCGAGCAGGTTGTAGACCATGTAGACGCCGCCGAACGAGGCCTTGAGGCGGACCTTCTCGGCAACGCCGGGCCCGTCCACGTCAAACGACACGCCCTCGCGCCCGACGCTGACGCCCGTGGCCCGGAAGTCGAGCTCGGGCCGGGCGAAGTCGCAGTTGGGGCAGCTGAACTTCCCCATCTGCGCGTAGGCGCGCCACTCGTAGGAGAGCTCGGAGCCGCACGCCTGGCAGAAGCGGGCCTCGGGCACGCGGTCTGCGGGAAGGCGCAGGTCCTCGTCGATGCCGAAGGAGAGCACGCGCGTCCCCGCCTCGCGGGCGCGAACGGCGACGCCCATCGAGAGAGGGTCGTCGCCGCAGACGACGAGCGTGGTCTGGGGGGACGCGGCCAGCGCCCGGACGATGGTGTCCTGCACGTGGTCGATCTCGCCGGCGCGGTCGAGCTGGTCGCGGAAGAGGTTGAGCAGCACGAGGTAGGTGGGCCTGAGGTCGGGCAGGATGTGCACGGTCGAGAGCTCGTCGGCCTCCATGACCGCCCAGTCCGCGCGGGGCCCGGGCAAAAGCGCCGACGCGACGCCCGCCGCCATGTTCGCCCCCGCGCGGTTGCAGAGCACGGCGTTGCCGGCGGCCTCCACGGCCGAGGCGAGCATGTTGTTCGTCGTCGTCTTGCCGTTGGTGCCGCACACGACGACGGAGCCCCGCTCCACTTTGGCGGAGAGGTCTCGTATCAGGTCCCTGTCGAGCGCGAGCGCGACTCGCCCCGGAAGCTGCGAGGCGCTGCGGTGCAACACGTCGCGGAGCCCCCAGCCGACGAGGCGCCCCACGCCCGTCGCGATTGCGGAGCGCACCCCCACGCCTAGTCCTCCGCCTCGGCGGCGGCGAGCTCGGGCACGTGGCGCTCGGCCGCACGATCTGCGCCCGCGTGGCGGGCGGCGATCTCCTCGGCGGTGAGCACGTCCTCGATGCGCAGGTTCACGCCGGCGATCGTGAGGCCCGTCATGCCCGTGACCTCGCGCACGACGGCCTTCTTGACGTCCTCGAAGACCTGCGGGGCATAGGCGCCGTACTCGATGAGAATGGAGATGTTCACGCGCACGGCGGCATCGGGGGTCACCTCGACCGTGACGCCCTTGCGCGGGTCGGAGGCGCCGATCACGTCCTGCACGCGGTTGAGCCAGCCGCCCTTCATGCCAATGACGCCGGGGACGTCGCGCATGGCGACGGCGACGATCTTCTCGATGACGCCGTTGGAGAAGGTGAGCGAGTCCTCGGAGTCGAGGTC
>JAGAWD010000401.1 GCA_017941585.1 Olsenella sp.
CGCTGATCATGGGATTGTGCTTCCTGCTGGCGACGATTCTCGGCGGGCTCGACGTCGTGATCAACGTCCAGTCGGCACGCGCGCTGAACGTCCTGTGGATGATGCTCATCTACCTGTTCCAGGCATTCGGCGAGGAGGTCATGTACCGCGGCTCGCTCATGATGGCCGTCGCGCGCAAAAACGGGCCGTGGATCGCCATCGTCGCGTCGTCCTTCCTGTTCTCGCTCCACCACTACAGCAACGGTGGGTACGGTCCCGTCGCCTTCGTAAACCTCTTCCTTCTCGCCGTGCTCCTGGGCATGGTGACGTTCCTGACGAACCGCATCTGGGCCGCAGGGGCCATCCACGCCGCGTGGAACTTCTTCCAGGGCAACGTCTTCGGCGTGAACGTGAGCGGCGCCACGCCAGACCCGGCGACCGCCCTCATGTTCAGCACGGCAAAGGGCAACGCCCTCGTCTCCGGCGGCGACATGGGGCTCGAAGGGAGCATTGCGAGCACCGTGGTGCTGGCCGTCGCGATCGTGGTCCTCGTCGTGATCTGCCTGCGCCGCAAGGCAGGCACGAGCCAGGAGGCGGACGTTCCCTCCATCGACGCGCCCGCCCCCAACGCGCGCACTCCCAAGGCACCCACCTCCAAGGCGCCCGCCTCCAACGCGCGCACTACCAAGGCACCCACCTCCAAGGCGCCCGCCTCCAGCGCGCGCGGCGCGGGCAAGGCCAGCGAGGGCGCCCGCCATCTGCGCGGCTAGGCGCCGTGCGTCCACCGCGCGCCATCACACCATACGGCTTCAGTCCGCACAGCGAGTGTCCCCGTGCATGAAACTCGCCTTCGTGCGACGCAATGGGGCCCATGTGCATGAAACTCGCCTTCGTGCGACGCAAAATCCGACCCAACGCACTAGTTCCATTTTTGTTCTGCATATTTTTAGGCAGCAACTGGTGGAACGTCGATTTATATGCAAGATATTTCGCGCCGCCGCCTCGCGGTGCCAAAAGTACGTCGCACGAAGGCGAGTTTCATGCAAGTGCGGTTCCGTGGCGTCGCACAAACGGCCGTTTTGCACACGCTCAAAGCCCATACGGGGGAGGTGCGGCGAGCAGAGCCGCGTTAACTTACAACCAAACCGAGAGCCGGCGCCCGGCCTCCTGCAGGAGCAGCAGTGGCCGTAGGATAATCACGCGCTACCATACCCCAGGGAGAGCCAGCGTCCGTGCGACTGGACGCCTCATCCACCAGACTCCAGAGGAACTGGACCTGTAGATGACCTATAGAGATAAGTAGGGCGCCCTGCCAGAGATGCGGCACTCCAAGCACGGCTCCCCAATCGCGACTTCTCGATCGCGCCCCCAATCGCGACCCTAGAAGAACGTGGCCATGTCCCATGCGGTGATCACGCCGATCATCCGCTCGCTCTCGCGACCGTCCTCAAGGATGGGGCGTGGGCGCAGGAGCGACATGTGATTCCCAGGCTGGCGCACCACAAGTTGTTCAATCTCAAGCTGCATGATAGAATACAACGTATTCAGACAGAGGAGATCATCATGTCCACCATGACCATGCGCATAGACGACGCCGACGCGGACATCATACGCAAGTACGCAAAGTTCGAGGGAAAAACCATCTCCGACTTCATCCGCGACGCCGTCTTCGAGAAGATCGAAGAGCAGGAGGATCTGGCCACCTTGCGCGCGGCCATTGCCGCAGACGACGGAACGCGCTATAGCCACGACCAGGTTTTAGAGGAACTGGGCCTGTAGATGTCCTATAGGGTCGAGTACAGCAAGAACGCGCTCAAGCAGCTCAAGAAGATGGACCGCTTCGACGCCCGACTCATCACCTCGTGGATCGGCAAGAACCTCGAGGGCTGTGAGAATCCTCGGGCGCACGGCAAGGCCCTCACCGCAAATCACTCGGGGGAATGGCGCTACCGCGTGGGAGACTATCGCATCCTCTGCGTCATTCAAGACGAAGTCCTCGTAATAGAGGTATTCTCCATCGGACACCGGAGTGCCGTCTACAAGTAGGGCGCCCTGCCAGAGATGCGGCACTCCAGGCGCGGACCCCGATCGAGGCTCTCCGAACGCGGCCCCAATCGCGACTTCTCGATCGCGGCCCCAATCGCCCCCCATTGCGGCCCCTAGAAGAACGCAGCCATGTCCCACGCGGTGATCACGCCGAGCATCCGCTCGCCCTCGTCACCGTGCGCGGTCACGAACACCATGCCGAGCCGCTCCGACCTCCTGAGCGACTCCCGGAACATCCCCGCGACCTCCGTGGCGAGCGCGTCCTCGGCAACGAACGCGAACGTCTCGGCCCCGCCGTGCGCACCCACGGGCAGGAGCCCCGCGAGCGCGGCGAAGGTGTCCTTCTCCCCCACCTCCACGATCTCGTCGCGCACGAGGTACGCCATCAGGGTGCTCTCGCTGAAGACGCCCACCACGCGCCCGTCCTCGAGGATGGGGGCGTGGGTGTACGACCTCTCGGCCATCCGCGCCATGACGGGAAGCACGCGGTCGCCCATGGCCGCCGAGCAGACGTCGGCCGCCTTGGTGCAGAGGTCGATCGAGCGGGGCATGCGCTCGACGCGAAGCGTGGTCTGGCGGAGAAGGTCGAGCATGGCGGGGCTCGGCACCACGGCGTACTCGCCGCCCACGCGCTCGTTGTGCTGCAGGAGGTTTCGCACCTCGCGGCAGTAGTCCAGCGCGTCGCGCACGCCGCCGAAGCCGCGCTCGTTCTTGATGAGCCACGCCACCGCGCCAACCTCGCGGGGCACGTCGTAGGCCTCCCTGATGGCGGACTCGAGGCGGTTGTAGAGGTCGACGAACTCGGCGGTCTGGTCTTGGGTCATGGGCGGCGCCCCTCTCGCATGGGCTCGTGCGGCGTTGCTTGCTTGGCGTTGACATGTGCGTCACTGCTCGCATAGCGGTTGCTCGCTTTGCGTTGGCTGCTTGCGTTGGCTGCACGCTAATACTCTCACAATCCATGGTCCCACGGGAGCCCGTCTCAATTCCCGGGGCTACAGTGCGGCACGACACCTCGGTTCCAAGGCGCACGACAGATGGGGGCACCGCTTGCGGAACCGCCGGGGCCCCTCTGCAACAGGAGACTCCGCCGTGGGTACGAACGTCCCCAATCAACGATTGACGGGAAGGCGGGCATATGACAGGGAGAGAGGACGGAACGAGAACAGAGATGACAGTCGCGAAGATCGGCGGCGGCGAGCGAGAGGGAGGGCGAGGCATCGTAGGCGCAACCGGTTCAGAGATCAGGAACCTCATCTACACGGTGCGCGGAAGGCAGGTCATGCTCGACAGCGACCTGGCAAGACTCTACGGGGTAGAAACCAAGGTCTTCAACCAAGCCGTCGGACGTAACAGCAAACGCTTCCCCGAGCGCTTTCGCTTTCAACTAACGCAAGAGGAGGCTGAGTCTTTGAGGTCACAAATTGTGACCTCAAACGAAAGCGGGCGCGGAGGCCGCCGCTATCCTCCCTATGTCTTCACCGAACAGGGGGGGTATCGATGCTCTCGACGGTGCTACGCAGCGACACAGCCATCAAGGTCAGCATCAGAATCATCGACAGCTTCGTCGAGATGCGCCACTTCATCGCGGACAACGCCGCCATGTTCGAGCAGATACGCGCCGTGGAGCTGCGCCAGCTCGAGTACCAGAGGACGGTGCCACCTTGGCCGTCGTCTTGGCTCGCCTCAAGAAGCGGCAGGGGCGACACCTGTCTTCCGACTCCCGGCGTTCTCCAGCGTGCGCTCGGGCTCGGGGCAAGCAGCAATCGATTGGTCAACCCACACGGCAACGAACGTGCTAGATTGGTAAACAGCGGGCCCGCCATGCCTCTCGCCCGGCACCACCCGAGGCCTCTCTCGACACCACCCGAGATGATGCAAGCTTTGACGGGCATTTCGTCTTCATGCGGAACGCGATGCGTCGCGCAAGCCGGCGGAGTACCTAGCGGAGAAGAGACGCCCGGCCGGCCGCGGCGGCATCGGCGTACGAGGAGAGACGATGCGCACCATAGGCAACATCATCTGGTTGATCTTCGGCGGCATCGTCATGGCGGCCGTATGGGCGTTCATCGGCGCGATCTGCTACGTGACAGTGGTCGGCATCCCGCTCGGGCGACAGGCCTTCAAGATGGCGAGCCTCACGCTGACGCCGTTCGGCAGGAACATCGTCTACGGGGGCGGCGCGCCCAGCGTGGTGGCGAACGTCTTCTGGGTGATAATCGCCGGCATCCCGATGGCGACCCTGTACGTCACGCTGGGGATCCTGCTCTGCGCGACGCTGGTCGGCATACCGTGGGGCGTCCAGTGCTTCAAGCTGGCGAAGCTGTCGCTTCTCCCCTTCGGCAGCATGGTCGTGTAGGCGGACGGGCGCACGGCTGCAGATTGCGACCTCAGCTCAAACGAAACGTAATCCAGAATGTCTGCTAGGTCCTCCTGCGCCGGACCAGAAACCACGACCCTATAGGTCATACTTCCGCCTGAGCGCTGCGAACGCCTCATCAGCAGGAGTGGCGTCACCCGCCCGCACCGCGGCAAGACCCTTCTCAACCTCGGCTGCGAGCTCGTCCTCGGTAAGTGAGGAGATGTCAATCAGATGAGAATGCTCCGGCAGACGCGACTCAAACGGCATGCCACGCTGCAGCACGATTTGGCTATAGAGCATCTGGATGGCACTGGAGGGAGAGATACCCAGCTGGGAGAGTATTCCCTCCGCCTTTTCCTTCAGGGATGTGTCGACGCGAGCATACACCGCAGTTGTGTTTGCCATGACATCTCCAAATAATGCTTGCGATTGCTTGTATTAGAAATCATTAATAGCGCAACTGAATGAGAATAACGTCGCGCATCAAACTCTCAGCGTACGCCACCGCACCGATCCGTCAGCCGCGCCTAGCCAGCGTCGACGCAAAACGGCGCAAAGTCGTCGCCGTAGGTGCGCCGGACGGCCTCCGCCAGGTTGCAGACGGCCTCCTCGAAGGTCCAGCCCGACGTCACGAGGGAGATGTCGTCGACGATCGCGCCGGCAAACTCCGCCCACGCCCCTCCCCTGACGCGAACGCGCGTGCGGGTGTTCAGCGCCGCGTCGTCCTCGACGCACAGCGTCTCCGGGCAGACCGCGGTGGGCGCAAACGAGAAGCACTCGGGAAAGTGGCCGACAAACGCCGGGTGCCGGGCGAGGTATCCCCACGCCTCGGCAAAGCCCATGCGTCCGCATTCGAGAAACGAGGCGAGTCCGATTCCACGCACGTCGGAGATGGCGCCTGCCTCCATCAGGGCTCCCAAGTCCAGCACCCGAAAGCGCGCGAGGCTCTCGGCGTCCAGGCGGACGCAGGACCCGTCCG
>JAGAWD010000402.1 GCA_017941585.1 Olsenella sp.
CCCGCACTCGACCGGGTTTTGCGCCGGCAATCCCGCACTCGACCGGGTTTTGCGCCGGCAATCCCGCACTCGACCGGGTTTTGCGCCGGAGCCCCTCGCCCAGTCCCGCACTCGACCGGTTTTTGCGCCGGAGACCCCGATGGGGGAGTTCGCTCGGGATGCTTTCGCTCCGGGAGCCATCTACCGGAAGCTTCGAAGAATCCTGATCCCCTTGAATGGCGCCGTGCCAGGTGGGGAGACGAGAAGAGAGACCCAGGAGAAGAGAGACCGCGGAGAAGAGAAGGCCCCGACTCAGGTCGGGGCCCTCTCGCATGAGGCTAATCCGTATTCGCCGTGGCCTGCGGGGCGGGAGCCGATACCGCGATCTGGCGGGCGTACCTCGCCGGCGGCGGAACTACCCCGAGTAGTCTGCGCCGATCACCACCACGACGTCGACGACCGTGTTGTAGGTGCCGTCGTTCTCGACGGGCGTGACCGAGAGCCCGAGCTTCTCCGCGACGCCGGCCGCTTTGGCAGCGCCGTCACCGTTGTAGTAGATCGCCGTCGCGCTGACGTTTTCGGGCGCGTTGTCCGCAGCGGCGGTGAATCCCGCGGAAGTGAGCTTGTTCGCGACGTTAGACGCCATGCCCGAGGTGCCGCTTCCGTTTAGCACGGAAACATTACCCGTGTACACGGGAGCGCTTCCCGTGTCGTTCGACTTCGTGCTCTGGCCGACGGATCCGGCGACGCCTGCGGTGAAGTCCTGTCCCGAGTCGGCATAGGGGGGTTCGCCGGCGTCAACGCGCTGCATGATCATCTGCCACGTCGGCGTGTCGCAAATCTCATACCAGAGGTTGTTGACGTACATCGAGTTGGTGGGGCACTGGCCGGAATAGATGTCGTTGTTGACGTCAATGCCCGTGAACTGGGTCGCCAGGGAGGCGATGGTTCCCACGTCCATGTCGGTCGTGACATAGCCGGCCAGCGTGGAGATGGTCGAGGCGATCGTCACGGGGTTGGAGGACATGACCTTGTCGACGACGACACCGATGAGCATACGCTGGTTTGCCTCGCGGAAGAAGTCGCCTCCGCCGTACTCGTCGTAGCCGTGGCGGCAGCGACCGAGAAGGCCGGCCGTCGGCCCATCGAGATGCTGCTTGCCGGCGGGAAGATCGAGGCCGGTGTAGTCCGGGTCCTTCACGGGCACGGGCAGGTCGACGTCGACGCCACCGATTGCATCGACAATGGCGGCGAAGCCATCCATATCAATCTCGGCATAGTGGGAGATCTTGACGCCAGCAAACTCCTCCACCACCTGTGTGGCGTAGGCAGCCCCGCCGAGCGAGTAGGCGCTGTTGATCTTCTGGTCTCCGTTGCTGCCCATGCTTACCATCATGTCTCGCGGGATGGAGATGAGCGTGACCTTCTTCTTGGTTGGATCGATGCGCGCGAGGATGATGGTGTCTGTGCGATAGTTACTGAAGTCCTTGCCGTATTCCGCGTCGTTGAGACGCTCCTCGTCGCGGTCGATGCCGAGCAGGAGCATGTAGAACGGCTCTGTCACCTTGGTCTCGGTCAGCACGTTCAAGAGGTTGCTGTCGACGCGCCTGGTAATCTTACTGTTGATGTTGGCGACATAGGCCGCGAGCGCCACTCCACCGCCCACGAGGACTGCGAGAAGAGCAACGAGTACGGCGCGGATGATGTGGAACCTGCGACTGGACTGCTTGCGCTTCTGCACGTAGCGCGCGACGCCACTCTCGCGAGAATAGCGGGAGGCACCGCCGGCCTCTTGTGAGTAACGGCTTGCGGACGCGTATGCCGCAGACGAACGAGCCTGTTGCTCGGCCTTCGACATCGGCGTGTGCTTGCTGTGGGAACCCAAAATACCTCCCGCGGTCTGACCGCTTGCCCTGCTTCGGGTGGCGTGGCGTCGGGATATGCGTGACATTGCACGGCCACGTAGACAATCTGGTTGCATCGAAACGGACAACGGAGCAACTGCAACGTTCTAATAGTAGCGTCTCGATGCGTACACCGCATGAAGTCCATAAAAGTGTAGTCGCAAATCTCTGTTCTTCTCGCGCAAGGGGAGCGCGCCCGCGCGATACGTGGCATTATGTGCAGGTGGACTTTCAAACCTTTTAGCTTCCCGAGCGTCGTGGAGGATCAGATGCAGAATTCAAGGCCCCAGCAGTTCGTTGCCGTTCTCGACTTTGGTGCCCAGTACGGGCAGCTCATTGCCCGGCGCGTGCGCGACCTCAACGTGTACTCGGAGATCGTCCCCTGCGACATCCCGGCCGACGAGCTTGCCGCCATGGGGCCCGCGGCCATCATCCTCTCGGGCGGCCCCGCCTCCGTCTATGCGGACGACGCACCCGACATGGACGAGAAAATCTTCTCGCTCGGACTGCCCATCCTCGGCTTCTGCTACGGCCAGCAGATTATGGCCGTCAAGCTCGGCGGCAAGGTTGGCCACACCGAGAAGGGCGAGTACGGGCCGGCCGGCCTCATGCGCGAGGGCGAGAGCCGCGTGCTCGACGGCACGCCCGAGACGCAGACCGTGTGGATGAGCCACCGCGACGCCGTAAGCGAGGTGCCGGCGGGCTTCTCCGTCACGGCAACGACCGAGACCTGCCCCGTCGCGGCGATGGAGGACGCGTCGCGCAATCTCTTCGCCACGCAGTTCCACCCCGAGGTGCGCCACACCGAGTGTGGCCGCGCCATGCTCGAGAACTTCCTCTTCGGCGTCTGCGGCCTCGAGCGCAACTGGACGATGGAGGGCATCATCGAGGAGAAGGTCCAAGAGATCCGCGCCGAGGTGGGCGAGCGCAAGGTCATCCTCGCGCTCTCCGGCGGCGTGGACTCCTCCGTCGTGGCCGCTCTCGTGCACCGCGCCATCGGCGACCAGCTCACCTGCGTCTTCGTGAACCACGGGATGCTGCGCAAGGGCGAGCCCGAGATGGTGGAGGCGGTCTTCCGCGACCAGTTCAACGTGCCCCTCGTCCACGTGCACGCCGAGGAGCGCTACGCCAAGCTGCTCGCCGGCGTCACCGACCCCGAGCAGAAGCGTCGCCTCATTGGAAGCGAGTTCTGGAAGGTCTTCTTCGACGAGGCCCAGAAGATCGGCGACGTCGAGATGCTTGCCCAGGGCACCATCTACCCGGACATCATCGAGTCGGGCGCGCGCAAGACGGGCGGCAAGGCGAGCACGATCAAGAGCCACCACAACCTGATCCCGTTCCCGGAGGGCGTGCACTTCGACCTCATCGAGCCGCTTGACCACTTCTTCAAGGATGAGGTGCGCGAGCTGGGAATCGCACTCGGACTTCCCGCCAAGATGGTGTGGCGCCAGCCCTTCCCGGGCCCCGGCCTCGCCATCCGCATCATCGGCGAGGTGACGCCCGAGAAGCTCGCCATCCTCAAGGAGGCCGACGCGATCGTGCGCGAGGAGCTCGACGCCTACAACCAGGACCTCTTCGAGAGGACGGGAGAGCGCAACTCCGAGCACAGCTGCTGGCAGTACTTCGCGGTGCTGCCCGACATCCGCTCGGTGGGCGTCATGGGAGACGAGCGCACCTATCGCCGCCCGGTGATCGTGCGTGCCGTGGAGTCCTCCGACGCCATGACCGCCGACTGGGCGAAGCTGCCCTACGAGGTGATCGGCAGGATCTCGAGCCGCATCGTGGACGAGGTCGACGGCGTGAACCGCGTGGTCTACGACGTCACGCCCAAACCCCCCGCGACGATAGAGTGGGAGTAGCTCAGCACATTATCGTGAGGTCTATCTGACGGCGCATCTGGTGGGCTCTGGTCCACTGGGTGCGTCGTCTTGCGTTTGTGAACTTGGAAGCCAGCAGAGCGGTGGCTAGCTTGTTGTACTGATAATCTGGTGCGTTCGCCCAGTTAAATGCCCTTGTTTAGAGCGACTAGTGCCGGCGAGCTCAATTATCCTCACGATAATGTGCTGATGACCTGCGCTGATGGCTCTGGTACTCACGAAGACGCCCCGTAGGTGCGAAACCAACGTCGTTGGTACTCAATCGATACTCATGCAGCTAGAGAGGCTAGTGCGGCACCGAGAGGAACAGGATAAATGGACAGAGATTGTTGTCCGTGACTGCGGGTATCATGGTTCCATTGGCAAGAACGCAAGCTGATATAAGGAGTGGGGGTGTATTCCATGACAGAACCCGGAGTCGTATTCACAAAGGACTGGGTAGTCGACTTTGTCCTCAACGTAGCTGGATACACCACCGACAGGGACCTCATATCTGGCTGTGTTGTCGAGCCGTCCTGCGGGGACGGGGCCTTCCTCGGTCGCGTGGTGTCGCGGTTATGTGAGTGCGCGACGGACGCTGGTGCGTTGTCTGCCGAGCGCCTCGTTTCCTGCATAAGGGCTTACGACGTTGACAACGCTTCCGTCTTGGCAAGCAGAACGACCGTCAGGCGAGTGCTCGAGAGCTTCGGGATGAGCCCGGCCGACTCCGAGAGACTTGCTGGCATTTGGGTCATACAAGGCGACTTTCTTCTGTCCGAAGTGCCCCCGGCTCGATGGGTGGTGGGCAACCCTCCCTATGTACGTTCGTCCCTCATTCCCCGGGAACAGCGGGTGGCATACGGCCGAGTACTGCCCTGTGTGACCATGGGCTCGGATCTCTACGTCGGCTTCTTCGAGAAGGGCCTCGAGGCGCTTGAGGAGAACGGGGCTCTCTGCTTCATCTGTGCGGATCGCTGGTTGCAGAATCGATACGGATCGCGTCTGAGGGCCTTCGTTTCCGAGGGGTATAGTCTCGACGTGCACATCCGGATGCACGGCGTCGATGCATTCGAGGAGGATGTCTCGGCGTACCCAGCAATCTCGCTCATCAGAAGGGGTTCTGGCAGGCCCATGCGCTATATGGAGTGCGGGCCCCGCTTCTCCTTGGATGACGTGCGTGACGCCGAGGAGTGGATCTCTGCTGGAGAGGGAACGTACCGTTCCACGAATGCCACGGCAGACGTTCTCCCGCCCCTCAATGGAGCTGAGTCAATACCGCTTGCGCCTCCTGACAGGTTGAAAGTTCTCGGGGAACTCGCGCGTCGGCATCCACGTCTGGAGGATGCCGGGGTGAGGCTGGGCATCGGCGTCGCCTCGGGGTGCGACGAGGTGTACATCACCGAAGACCACGACCTCGTAGAGGGTGATCGCCTGCTCCCGTTGTTCTTCATGCGTGACTGGAGGGCCGGCAACCATGAGGGAACGAAGTGCCTCGTAAATCCCTGGGGTTCGGACGGAAGGCTCGTCGATCTTGACAGCTACCCGAAGCTTAAGGGATACCTTGAGAAGAACGAGGAGAGGCTTAGGGCACGCAGGGTGGCCAAGGACCATCCAGACTCCTGGTATCGTACGCTCGACAAGCCTGACCAGTCGCTCATGGGAAGGGAAATGCTGCTCTTTCCTGATATGGCGATGCGGTCGGATCCCGTGTACAGTGACGGGTCTCGATATCCACACCACAACTGCTACTGGATGACATCGAGCGAGTGGGACGTGCGATCGTTGGGCGGGCTGATGATGAGCGACCTCGTAGAGGGATACGTGGATGCGTTCGGGGTGAAGATGAGGGGCTCGACCCTCCGGTTCCAGGCGCAGTACCTACGCATGGTGCACATCCCCCGAGCTGATGACGTTGATGAGCAAACGAAGAGGGAGCTTGCGGAGGCTTTCGCCACCGGGAGCCGCGATTTGGCCAATGAAGCAAGCAGAAGAGCCTATGGGTTGGAGGACGCGTATGCGTGACGACGTGAGGGAAGCCGTTCTCGATTGTGTCAACTATGCGGTGACGAAGGGAACCCAGAGCGGCAGGCACATCGCGCCTCTCGCAATGAAGATTGCCGAGGACATGGAGCGCGTGGGGTATGATCCAGATTCCATCTACCTCGATGACGTTAACGTGACGCTGCCTGGCTGGTTCCGTCCCTCCAAGAAGTGGGACATCACGGCCTTTGAGGATGGGGTGCTCGTTGCCGCCATCGAACTCAAAAGTATCAACAGCAGCTTTGGGAACAACGCGAACAACCGAGCCGAGGAAGCGCTTGGCAGCGCGTCGGATGTCGACTATGCGACGCATAACCATTTGCTGGAACCAAACGATCTGCCGCCAAACTTCGGTTATGTGCTCCTTGTGCGGAAGACACCGGAGAGCACAAGGAAGGCCAAGATTGGCTCCAAGTCACGCTATGCCTTCGACAAGGAGTTCGAGAACTCGTCCTATGTTGAGCGTTTCACCATCCTGGGAAAGCGCCTTCTCCGCGAGAGGATCTACCAGGCTGTGTGGGTTGCTGTGGTCGACCTAGAGAATGGCGTTGTTGAGGAACCCGATCCGCTTATGACCTACGACAAGTTTGTCGCCCATCTCAAGGGCTGGATTGACGTCATGAGGGCGTAGCACAGTCATTGCGCTGCACAAGGGGTCACGGGGGCTCCCCCGTGCGCGGTGATCTTGAGCCACCTGATAGCCGAAGGGGCAATCAGGTGGCTCAAGCCGCGATGGGGACAGCGAGCGGACGGAGGAGAAGGGGCTGTAGAGGATATGGCCTCACAGCCCCTGGACGTACGGACGTGATAGGTAGCTTGCTGGACCCGCTAACCCCGATGTACATGAGATAGGCAGCTCGCTATGTACAGGGGTTAGGCTACTTGCTATGTGCAAGCAGCAACGATGACACGCGAGTTGCCGCCGGATAGAGCGACTCGATCATGCACCCGCGCCTGCCGCAGCGCATCATCCCGAGGTCACGCAGCGCGCCGTAGAGCGTGTCGAATCCCTCGGGCCAGTTGTTGCTGCCCTCGCTCTTGAATGCGGTACCGTCAGCGTAGCGGACGAGCAGCTCCCAGTGCTCCCCGTCGAGGACCCCGGGGTTCTTGTAGTGGGTATCCCATGCCAAGGCCCCCGAGTCGTCGAGGGCGGCGAGAAGCGGCGTTGCCTCGTTGCTTGCGAGGGCACGCCTTGCCGAGAGGCCCCTCGTCGCGTACCCGAGGTTGAAATCATAGCGCGCGTGCCCGTACCCCCAGAGGAGCTCGACGTCGATGGAAGACTCCCAACCGAGCCCTCCCGTGGACAGGTAGACGGATGCTGGGGGCTGAGACGGCGCTTCGCCGGGGGAGAGCCTTCGGAATCTCCTGTAGAGCCCATTGAGGAGCAGCCACGATGGGCTCACCTCCTCGGTGATGAACCCCGCCTTCTCTGCTTCGATCCGTCCGGGGTAACGGTCCAGCTCGGCCAAGCACTCCTCGCTTCGCAGATCACCGATGGACTCGAGCCAAGCCTCCCTGTCGGCAGATCTAGACAGCTCCCACATGAGTGAGTAGCGGGAGCATGTCATCCCAGGCTCCATCCTCATGAACTGCTTCGCGAGCAGTGCGTTCAGCTGCTCCCTCTGAGCATCGCTTAGCATCTTTGTCTCCTCCTAGAACGCGCGCTCCTCCGGGACGCCCGCGAGCTCCGTCCAGCGTGTCGAGAGGAGCTTGGCGTAGAGGCCGTGCTGCAGGCCGCAGGGGTCGATGGCGCACCCGCCGTTCACCTCGATGGGTAGAGTGCTGCTGTCGCGCGTCACGCCGACGCATGTTCCTTTCCGAACACGTTAGCAGGCAGGCCAGACAGAATATCGGCCATGGCCTTCAGAAGCTCTCCTCATGACAACATGACAAGAATGACAGCAGTACTCTCGTCCAGATTCACTTGTCATTGTTGTCAGTCTTGTCATCGAATCAGCCTGCCGCGACGCGTTCGAGGTAGATGGTCCTCACCCTGTCGGTCCTCTGCGTCGAGTACTGGATTCCCGCGTCCAGGAGCCTCTGCGAGTGCTCGTTGAGCTTCCTCCCGAGGGCGGTGGGGACGGTCCCGTCGAGATGCGCTTCCGCTATCAGCTCCGTCGCCGTCCCCGCCCACCCGAGCCGGCCCTCCATGAAGCGGACGACCTCAAGCACCTCGCGCGGCACCGGCCGCTCCTCCTCATGCTCGACGCTCTGGTCCTCCGAGAGCTCCCACCGGCAGTCGTTGAACTCGAGCACCAGCTCTCGCTCGACGACGTCACGCCCGGTCACCCTGAGGACGGCCTGCTTCTCTCCCCTCTTCCTGTCGAGCACCATCGTCGTGTCGGCGGCGCCGGTGATGCCGTTGGTGCCCGAGACGGTGTTGAAGGGGTCCGGATCGTCCATCTTGCGCTGGTGGTGTACGAGCACAACGGCTATCCCGAAGTGTTCCGCGAGTCCCTTGAAGGCGCGCACGTCGCGGTAGTCGGACGCGTACGCGCTCTTCTGCGACGACTGCCTGACCGTCTGGAGGGTGTCGACGATTACGAGCTTGGTGCCCGGGTGTGTCGCCACGAACGCCGCGACCTCGTCAAGGAGCCCGTCCGCGAGCGACGGGGCGTTGACGCAGAGGTGAAACGTCTCGCTGCACTCGTCGGCCAGCCTGAACAGCCGCTGCTGGATTCTGGGGAGGTTGTCCTCCAGCGCGAGGTCGAGGACGGTGCCCCCGCAGGTGGCGAACCCCCACAGCGGCTCGCCCCTGCTCACGCACTCCGCGAGTCGGAGTACGAGCCAGCTCTTGCCGACTTTCGGCGCGCCTACGAGGAGGGTGACCCCGACGCCGATCAGGTCCTCCACGACCCACCCCGGCGACCTCAGCGGGGCGTTGACCAGCTCTTCTGCGGTGATGGTCTCAAGCGCCATCGCTTGCCCTCCTCAGCATCCTCATTGCCTCTCGCTCGACGTCGACGGGGGAGGGCCCGGGCTTCGCCCCCAGTCCCTCGAACGTCCTGGCGAGGGTGTCGATGACCTCGGCGAGCTCGGGCGTGACGTCGCCAGCCCGCTCTATGCGTCTCAGCTCCTCGTAGCAGAGCATGGCCTGGTCTTGTACCGCGCGCTGCACGCGAACGCTGGGGTACACGGCGACCTCGCGGTCCGTGAGCCTGCGCAGGATGTAGTCCTGCTTGGTGAGACCGGAGAGCGCGACGAGGGAGTCGATCTCGCGGGCCTCCTCCGGGGACACGCGGAAGCCCACGGTCACGCTCCTTCGTCTGCCCATCCGGTCCCTCGACGGCGCCGTCACCTGGGGCACCTCCCCTCCGCGTCGAGCCCCTGCGCCATCTCCTCCTGCCTGTTGGGGAAGAGGTGCGCGTAGTGGAGGGTGATCTCGGTCGTCTCGTGGCCCATGCGCTCCGCGATGGCGAGCGGGGAGTAGCCCATGTCGATGAGCAGCGACACGTGGCTGTGGCGCAGGTCGTGGACGCGGATTCTCGGCACGCCCGCGATCTTGCTGCCGCGCTCCATCTCGTGGTAGAGGCGGCTCTTCGTCATGCGGAAGACGCGCTTCCCCGGAATCGCCACGCCGGGCATCGCCAGGTGGTCGCGTACCTCGTCGACGAGGAAGGAGGGCATCACGACCCTCCTGCTCGCCTTGGGCGTCTTTGGCGGGGTAACGACGTCCTCCCCCTTGCGCCGGTGGTAGGTCTTGGTGACGCTGAGCGTGCCGCGCTCGAGGTCGAAGTCCTCCGGCGTGAGCGCGAGCAGCTCGCCCTCGCGGACGCCCGTCCAGTAGAGCAGCTCGAACGCCATCCACGAGTCCGGCTTGTCCATGATCGCGCGGGAAAAGCGCAGGTACTGCGCCTTGGTCCATACGCTCATCTCGCCTGCGTCCTTCGAGCCCATCTTGGGGACCTTGCGTGCGGGGTTCGAGGGAAGGTTGTAGTGCAGCACGGCGTGGTTGAGTAGCGCGGAGAGCTGGTTCGACACGGTGTGCAGGTAGGTAGGACGGTAGGGCTCGCCCGTGGGCCCCCGCATCGCCATGAGCTCGTTCTGCCACCTGATAACGTCGGCGCTCGTGATCTCGTTGAGGGGCCTCTCTCCGAGGTAGGGGAGTATCTTGGTCCTCACCATGTGCTCCTTTGTGTCCCAGGTGCTCTGCTTGAGGCGTGGGCGCACGTCATCCTCGTAGAGCTTGAAGAACTCCGAGAGCGTCATCGACGGCGTGCCCTCGCAGCGTGCGAGGAAGGCTTGCTCCCACCTCCTGGCCTCCGTCTTGGTGGCGAACCCGCGCTTCGTCTTCTTGTGGCGCTCGCCCTTCCAGTCCCTGTACCAGCACTGGACCGTCCACGTACCGCGCCTCTCGTCCTTGCTAACCGACATGGGCGTCGCCTTCGTTTCTCTTTGCCTCTCCGAAGTAGCGTGACTCCAGGTAAGCCACTGACACCTTGCCCGGGATGGTGAGCATTCCCTCCGACTCGAGCTCTGCGTTCAGCCTGCGGATCACCTTGTAGGCGTATGCCTTCGAGACGCCCAAGAGGTGGGCAACCTCGTCGGCCCCGTACGTCCTCTTCTCCAATGAAACCTCCTCCATCCGATGACCTCACGTTTACGTGATGTTCTTGGATAGACAGTAACCTCACGATAACGTGATGTCAATGGGATCCACTCAACTTGCTCACGTTTTCGTGACGTCGTATGATGGAGCGAGACGGATCGGACTCACGTCGGGAGGAAGCATGGAGGACTTGGACCGCAGGCTCATGGGCAAGAGGATCCGCGACCTGCGCCAGAGGAGGGGCCTCACGCAGCGCGAGCTCGCGGAGCTCTCGGGACTATCGGAGTCGGCGCTCAGGAGCTATGAGCTGGGGGACCGCTTCCCGAAGGAGCGCCACCTGGACCGCATCGCGCGTGCGCTGAGGGTGCGTCCGGAGGTCTTCGAGGACCACGACATCACGACCGTCGACCAGGTAATCCACGCCCTCTTCAACCTGGAGGAGCAGTTCGGCCTCGTGCCCAACGGCGAGGGGGAGCCCGCGGGGCTCACCGTGGAGATGACGAGCGTCGACCTCGCGAAGGCGCTGCGCGACTGGGGCAGGCGGCGAGAGCAGCTGGACGTGGGCGAGATGACATCCGACGAGTACCGCGACTGGAAGGACGCCTACATTCCGCGCATCCTCATCGACCCCGTCACTGGCGAGGAGGTTGACGATCCGTACACGGGAAGACGCCTGGAGGGCGTCGAGCGCGAGGGCGCGCGTCGCGCCGTGCGCACCATGGATTGGCTGAACGGGTAGCTTTAAGTCCGTACAGATGGTGGACGGCCTTCTCACACGCGTGCGGGAAGGCCGTTTATGATGGAGCGCCAGATGCTCTAGTAGACCAGCGTGTCGAACTCCTCGAGGGAGACGGGGCCAAGAAATGCCCGGATGAGCGTGTTTCCGTAAGCCTTTAGTCCTTCAATGAGGCCGACGGTCGCCACGTTGACGGCAAGGGCGTCGCCGGACGTCATCAGCCGTTCGATGAAGGCGCCAAGACGGTCAAGAA
Source organism: Olsenella sp. (assembly GCA_017941585.1). Classification (GTDB taxonomy): domain Bacteria; phylum Actinomycetota; class Coriobacteriia; order Coriobacteriales; family Atopobiaceae; genus Olsenella_J. The sequence continues at coordinate 11,318 of JAGAWD010000402.1, forward strand.
AGGCCTCGTCATGTTCATCGAGGGCCTGCCGTGCGAGCGGTAGGAGCAGGTCCTCGTAGGTAAGGAAACAGCCGGTTTCCATGCCATCCTGCCAGGAGGTGTACTCCTCGAACTGCCCAGCGAGCTCGGGGAACGTTTCAAGCAGGAGCTTGTTAAGATCGGTCGTGTTCATCAATTGCCTCCAAGTGCATCTCGCAGGTCATTAGCGAGCCTCTCGAGCAGCTCGCGGTCGGGATGGTCAGGGTTCCTTCTCAGGATTCGCTCAATCTGGCGTAGGCGCTCCCTGCCCTTCCGGATATGGCTGCGTCCTCCGACTAACTCGCCTGTAGCGAGCTCGTGCCGAATGGCGTCGGCGGTGCCTCCGTCACCTATTCCAGAGCCTTCCCGGTACAGCTCGTTGATAATGCTTCTGGTGGTGTCGGTCGTTGCCTCGGACATAAGTGTATCGCGCGCCGTGGGGCTTGCGGGCTGTGGGACGATTCCGTCGACATGCCCACCAATGCCATATCCAGGCTCTTGCCCGAGATCGAGTGGCCTTTGCGGAGATCCGCTGGTCCCGTGGAAGTGGCCGCTGTCAAAGCTTCCTCCCATTTCTACCCCTAGCCGCGGACGCGAGCGGGGCAGACGTGGATGGGGACACCCAGCGAAAGCAACCAGTCGCCTATGCCGTAGGAGGTGGAGCCGTACCAGATGATCTCCGTGGGCTCCGGCACTTCGACTGCGTAGCGGGCGGCGTTCATGAGTGCCTCGCGGTCAGAAGGCTTCTTGATCGCCGCACGAGCGCCGATGGCGATGGAGCTCCTGCGCGGGGTGCCGTCAAGCATCCACGGGAGCCCCGGCTCGCAGCGGACGTTCGGCACGCAGAGGATGCCGTTTCGCTGCAGGAAGGAACCGAGCGCCTGGTTGCGGTAGACGCTGTACGCCTTGAGGGCGACCGGGAAGTCGAGGCAGGTGCTGAAGTCCGGCTCGATGACACCGGCGAAGAGCTTTAGGCGGCCGAGGTAGCGGAACGGGTCGTTCCAGAAGCGCTCGAACTGGTAATCGTCCAGATAGAAGTCCACGAAGGCTTCGTAGGCGGTGCAAGTGGGCTTCATCGCCTCGGAGAACGGGATGAGGCGAATCTCGCTGATGCCAGCAAGTGACACTGCTTCCATGACGGGAAGATCCATCGTTCCTGCGAAGATAGCGCCTTCGACAACGCGCGCATGGAAGACGTCGCGCTGGTGTCGGCGCATCTTGCGTTTGATGCGGCGACGTTCCTCGCGGTTGGGCCTTGTCAGCGTTTCCTTTGATATGGGGTGAAGGTCTTGGTAAGACATTTTTGTGTCCTCCTAGAGAAAAGTAATTCCTTGTCGCTGCTGTCCATCTCCTCAGGAGGCCATAATCGTGGTTGCGACGCCGGTGACTACGGTCTCCGGAGGAGGGGCACGTAGCCACTTTGCTACGTGCCCTTTTCCATGGGTTTCATGGCACCACCTCCTCAAACTGACGGCTTGTTCGTGTCTGATAAGAACTCTACCTGTGGTATAGTAATGATGCAAATCATTACAAACCATTACTTTTTGAGGTTAACATGGGATTGGTTACTAAGACAGTGAACAACGTTGCACGCTGGAGTGGTGACGGCCCTCCAGACTGGACTCCGTTGAACGCGGTCGACGCTGAAGCCTGCCTAGATAAAGACGCTACAGGCGACACGCTTGCCAGCCTTTTTCCCGGTCCATGCTTCTTCGGGCGTCTTGTGGGACCCTGCGACCTCAATGAGATGAGGAATGCCATGTCTGTGTTGCGCACCGTCCTCGGTATGCACGAGATGCTTCACGGGGGGAGCGCCTTGCTCGAAGAGCCCGACACCGCTGCGATGGACCTTGCTGCAAGGATTGAAAGGATGGTCCACGAGGAGGGATCGGTCAAACTGTCTCAAGGGACTGGGTACGAGGATATAGACGAGGACGATGACTCCCTTAGGATCCCGACCTGTCACATCTACCATTGCGAGGTCCCCTTCTCGGAGCAGTATGCCAAATGGTTGAGGCCGAGGCTGGATACCATGAATGCGCTGGGTGGCGTGATGCTAGCCCAAGACGTTTTCTTCCTGAAGATGTTTCATCAGATGAAGGTTGAAGATGATGGGAAGCTTCTTGTAGTCGACGTATATGGGACGTGGTCGCTTCTTTCGGACTGGGACGAATGGTTCGAACAGTACGAGAAGACGATCCCGGACGACGTCGTCTTGACAGGGATAGAGTTGATTGCTGGGCTGCTTCATCTTGCAGATACGTTGAGCACTCTCCACCTTGCGTCTGCCGTCCCTCAGGTGTCCTACGGGAGGCTAGAAAGTGCGTCGGCTGACGATTCGCTGACGGATCTGTGGTTCATGTGCTATGACCCAACCGAGAATAAGAGGCTCTACTCTGGAACCTGCGAGGTCTGTGGAAGGCTCTTTGTCAGCACGAAGAAGAAGACCAGGGGTCATTCGGATTGCATGAATCGACGACGCGTAATGAGGTCTCGTGCTAAACAGTATGCGATTAGAGTTGAAGGGGGGATTTCTCCCGAGGACGCAGCGAGGTCATCATCCATCTCAATTGCGGCTGCTCGCGAGATGCTCGAAGGCGATCAATACAAGTTTCGAGAGGGCATTGATTACTGGGGCTTAAGCCTTCCGGAGAATGAACTCGAGAACCGGCGGAGCGTACAAGAATAAACGCTTCTCGTGAGTACTAAATGAGTATCAAAGAAAGGATAACGAGGGAGACGTGAGTGCACGATGTGAACGCTGTGACATGATGTTACAGTCGAGCACACCCCATCCACGCCTACACTCATAGAGTGGGAATAAAATTTCGCACGAAACGGTATTTCACACTCCGCCACGAAACACAACAAATCCGCAGGTCAGAAGCGGTATGTCCGAGAAATCGGCGCACCACTTCGCATTGGTAAACAACACCTCTTTCGGGACGATTTGTCCATGGATTTGTCCACGGGCGCAAACCACAGAGGACGCAAGATGCCTGCGCTACCAAATGAAGGGAACAAGCCGCCATCGCACGCTGACCTTATACTCCGAGTAGCCTTGAAGCCCGTCTGTGAGCATCGCGTCCTCTAGAGCCGTGCGCGCTACGATCACGAGCGCGACCGCGCCCGAAACCAGCGCCACCCACACGCTCGGGAATACCATGACCACAGAGACGCACCACATGATGATGGCGGAGTACATGGGGTGCCGAACGTAGGCGTAGGGACCGCTGCTGCACACGCGCTGTCCGCGCTCCTTCTGCACCCGGGAGACGGCCTCGGCATAGAGGTTCTCGGAAAGGGCCCAGGCAGTGAGCATGGATGAGAGCAGGTATATGACCGCGCCGAGAACGGCGACGACGTCTATGGCCGGCGACGGGCCGCACGTCTTGCCTGCAACCCAGTACACTACGAAGTAGGCAAGCAGCCAGAACACTGCGAGCAAGGCCTTGTCCCACACAGGAGTCACGTCCTTGGTGTCGGCGATGGAAAGCCTTGCTGCCATCGTGTCGGGCGCCGTGCGGTAGAGCCAGACGACTGTGCCTATAGCGGCGAAGTAGACGGCAAACCAGAGCGTGCCCCTTGGCCCCAAAACCCAGCCTGAGCCGAACAGGTAAAGGAGCAGGCCAAGCGCGCGTTCGACAAATAGCCGGACGAGATACGCAATCATGCCTTTGCCATCCATCGTTTCCCTCCCGCCATCTTGCGTTAGCCTATCGCGCGCCTAGCGCATCAGCCATTCATGTGCCGACCAGTGCTTGACGCCGTTCACTACACGGCTTGTGTTCGAGCGCATGACCACGCTGCGGCCCTCGTCGGGGATGCCGAGGGCGTCGCCGACGCTCCCCAAGTGCCGTGCGAGCTCGGGCTTGTACGTGGTTGTCGACTTGATCTCGACGAGCTCCGGCGCGACGCGATCGGTGACGTCGACGAGGTCCACCTCGATCTTGCTGTCGTCGCGGTAGAAGTACAGCTCGGGGTTTCGACCGGCATGCAGGTGCCGCTTGAGCGTCTCCGCCACGACGAGGTTCTCGAACACGGCTCCTCGGGCTGGGCTGTCGCGCAGCTGCTCGGGAGTCCTTATCCCCAGGAGATGGCAGAGCAGCCCCGTGTCGTAGAAATAGATCTTCGGGGTCTTGGTGAGCCGCTTGCGGAGGTTGGCGTGGTAGGGAGGGAGCCTGAACAGGACATAGCTCGACTCGAGGATGGAAAGCCACGAATCGACGGTCGCCCGCGCGACGCCCAGGTCCCCCGACAGCCGTGACACGTTGAGGAGCTGCCCACACCCCTGAGCGCAGAGGCCGAGCAGGGCGCGGAGCGAAGTCGTGCTGCGCGCGTCGATATATCCTGCCACATCGCGCTCGACGTAGGTCTGTAAGTAGCTCTCGAAGAAGACCGATGGAGGGATGCTTGTGACGTGCAGGCGCGGGTAGCCTCCTTTTAGCATGAAGGAGTCTGGCACAAGCTCCTCCCCGTGCTCTGCACACTCGCGATATGAGAGCGGCATGAGCTTGCAGATGCCCACGCGCCCGGCAAGGGTTTGCCCTATCTGCTTGAGCAGTAGGAAGTTCTGGGATCCGGAAAGCACGTACTGTCCTGGCTCCCCGGAGGCGTCGGAGGCGACTTGGATGGCGCTGAAGAGCTCGGGCACGCGCTGGGCCTCGTCTATGACGAGGTGCGCCGGTCGCTCGCGGATGAATCCGGCGGGATCGGCTTGGGCAAGATTGCGGGTCGCCTCGTCCTCGAGGTTGACGTATTCATAATCAGGAAAGACGTGCTGCACGAGCGTCGATTTGCCACTTTGGCGAGGGCCGGTCACGGACACAATGGGGAACCATCCTGCGTTGTCCTTCACGAAAGACGAGAGTGTTCGCTCTATCATGCTCTTCCTCCGTAATTGCCAAGCCCGATAAACCATATATGCAAGACGCATAATACCATATTTGCAAAGTGTCAGAAACCATAACTGTAAACCACCATAGATGCGCTTCGAGCTTACCTCTGACTGCATGGCCCGACGTTCATGGCTGTTTGCATTTAGTCGGATAGGAACCCCCATCGAGTTGAGCTTAGGACCCCGATGACCGAGCACGGTTTGTCCAAGATTTGTCCATGGACTGGCTCCGCCGTGCTGCTCTTGCAAAATACAAGCCATCTACCTGCTGTTTTGTGAAAGAAATAATAAATGCCAGTACAGTGATTCAGTTGAGTGGGAATAAAATTTCGCACGAAACGGTATTTCACACTCCGCCACGAAACACAACAAATCCGCAGGCCAGAAGCGGTATGTCCGAGAAATCGGCGCACCACTTTTCTACACTAGAAAACGCTCCTTTCCGGCTTGTTTGTAGCGGGATTTGTGGCGCCGTGGGGGGCGCTCCCGGCGGACCCCGGAACAGAAAAGAAGGCCTATTCAACTGCGTGCTCGAGCCAAAAGGGAGGCGCCACTTGGCCCTCTGTGAGACAATACCGGCCCTTTGCGCGTATCATAGGCAGTACCATAAAAACGAGCGCAGGAGGTGCGACATGAACTCCGAGGGCTTCAAGACCCCCGAGTTCCAGGAGAAGCTGCGGAACGCCTCGACCCCCAGGAGCTGCTTGATCTTGCCAAGGAGGCGGGATGCGAGCTTTCTGACGAGCAGCTCGAGGCCGTGAGCGGCGGCGACAGCTGGGCCTGCTGGGACATCAAGGGATGCACGGACGTCTGCGCCAGGTACTGACGCAGAGTGGATGTACGAGTGCTTGAAATACAAGCATTGGTAATCCCTGGGTAGACCAGACGGCCGTTCGCCGCCGCGTGAGCCGGCGAGGGCGAGGTCGCGGCCCGAATCTCGCAGGGGTGTCAATGGGCAAAAAGGCCGGAGGCATTGCCTCCGGCCTTTTTGATAGCGGGCCTGTTCTGACCTCACAGCCGCTCACTATTACGCCCAGACGATATGCTGCCTGAATCTGAGCATTCTGTTGTCACCTGATCTGGGCTTGGCACGACCTGTGACCGATTCATTGTGTTTAGTCAAGCTCCAGTTTCGGAAATGTGCATCCATTTCTTTCGGGTCCGCGCACGAAACTTTTGCGGGTTTGTGCACGGACCCGCCGACCCTTCCAACCTTCTAGAAC
>JAGAWD010000403.1 GCA_017941585.1 Olsenella sp.
CATGAGCTGCTCAGCGTCTCGCAGGTCAAGGTAGTCGTCCTCAGTGACGAACGTTACTGCCCAGCCGTTCTCTCCCGCGCGCCCGGTCCTGCCTATGCGGTGGATGTAGTCCTCCGCATCGCCCGGCACGTCAAAGTTGATGACATAGGAGACCTCGGGGATGTCTATCCCGCGCGCCAGCACGTCGGTGGCAACGAGCACGTCGACCTCGCCCGTTCGAAAGTTCCTGAGTGCGTTCTCGCGCTGCCTCTGCGAACGGTTCCCGTGGATTGGCGCGCAGGTGATCTTGGCTCTACGCAGCCTGCGGCAGATGCCGTCCGCCCTGTGCTTGCCCCTGCAGAACACGATGACCCGCTCGGTTCCCTCCGTCTTGAGGAACTGGACGAGAAGGGCGTTCTTCGCCTCGGGTGAGACGGGGAGTGCGAACTGCTCTATCGTCTCTGCGACGGTTCCCTTCCTCGCGATCTCCACGCGCGCGGGGTTCCTGACGAGCCCGGCGGTGCTCTTGAGGGCATCCTCGTCGAGGGTGGCCGAGAAGAGAAGCGTCTGCCTTTTGGAGGGGGTCTTGGCGACGATCTTCTTCACCGCCGGGAGAAACCCCATGTCGAGCATCCTGTCCGCCTCGTCGAGCACGAGCACCTCGACGTCTCGGAGACGCGCGACGCCCTGTTCGATCAGGTCCTGAAGCCGACCGGGCGTCGCTACCAGCACGTCGCAGCCCCGCTCGAGGGCCTCCTTTTGCGGCTCGTAGCTCACTCCGCCGACCACGGTGGTCACCCTGTGGTGCGTGTGCGCGCAGATGGTCTGGGCTACATCGTCTATCTGCTGGGCGAGCTCGCGTGTCGGCGTGATGACGAGCATGAGCGGGCCCGCACCCGTCTCGGCGTGCGGGAGCCTGTCGAGGGTGGGCAGGAGAAACGCGGCGGTCTTTCCCGTGCCGGTCTGAGCGGCTGCCAAGACATCGCGGCCCGAAAGGATGAGGGGTATCGCGCGCTCCTGCACGGGGGTGGGAGTTTCGTGCCCCATGTCTCTTACTGCGGCGATCGCCCTTCGTCCAAGGCCGAGCGCATCGAAGCTTGGCCCCGCCCCGTCGCGCGTCACCTTTGCACCGCTCTGCCGAGAGGGCTTTGTCTGCGACGCGTGCGCGCGTCGCCGGGTGCCCCGAGGGGCCCTGTGATTCTCTGCCATGTCATTCTTCCAATCTAGATAGGTGCCGCGACGTCGTATGTCTCGCGAAGGCCGTCTTGTGTTTCGCGCGGCGGAAGGATTGACGTTGCGTGCGGACCTCGAATCGTGCCCGCAGCTCTTGTCCACGTGCAATGGTACGGATGTCGTCGCTCCCGGTCGGTGCGATGGGCCCATCTTCTGATAAAACGCGCAACCTATCGGTCGGCGCGCCCAGGTTGCGTACAATGTCATGGTTGTGGGAACGAGGGAGAGGGGTAGATGCGATGGACGAAGCGGTGGGGAGCGAGGCTTCCGAGGAGCCTGGCATCGCCAATATTCGCAAGCTGCTTGAGGTCGACGGTCACCTCGCGGAGCGCGTCGAGTCTTCGCAGACGAGATGGACGGGAAAGATTTTCTCGACTCTTACGTATGACGTGCGCCTTCCAGACGGCTCGTTGGGCTATCGCGAAATCGTCCGCCACCATGGGGGCGCGGGTGTCTGTGCCGTTCGCGAGGGGAGGATCTGTCTCGTGAGACAGTATCGCGTGGCGCTCGGACGCATGACGCTCGAGATTCCCGCCGGCAAGCTC
>JAGAWD010000404.1 GCA_017941585.1 Olsenella sp.
ACTCGAGCCACTTTTGCGCTCCCAGTCGTCCACTCGAGCCACTTTTGCGCTCCGACCCCCTGGCCATTCGTCCACTCGAGCCACTTTTGCGCTCCGACAACCAGGCCAGTCGTCCACTCGAGCCACTTTTGCGCTCCTGCCCCTCGGCCAGTCGTCCACTCGACTGAGCTTTGAGCCGGAAGAGCCAGTAAGACGGCACGATCGACGGCGTTTTACGCCGGCCCTGGCCGAGTAGATGCCAAAGGTTCGAAGAAGCAAAAAGGAGAGGCCCCGTGGGACCTCCCCTTGAATCGTGCGTGAGTTGAGGAAGCCTACTCGGCCTCGGTCTCCTCAGCAGTAGCCTCCTCGGCCTCGGCCTCCTCAACGGGAGCCTCCTCGACCTCAGACTCGGCGGCTGCGGTCTCCTCGGCCTTCGGGGCCTCCTCGACCTTCTCGACCTTCTTGACGGTGGTCTTCGCAGCCTTCGGCGCGACCGCCTCGGTCACGACCTCAATGATGACGACCTCTGCATTGTCGCCCTTGCGGGTGCCAAGCTTGAGAATGCGGGTGTAGCCGCCGTTGCGGTCGGCCCACATGCCCTGAGCGGCCTTCTCGAAGACCTCACGGACGATCTCCTTGTCGCCGACCTTGGCGATGGCGAGGCGACGAGAGTGCAGGTCGCCCTTCTTGGCCCAAGTGATAACCCTGTCCACGTCACCACGGATGGCCTTGGCGCGCGGCTCGAGAGTCTTGATGCGATCGTTGGCGAGAAGCGAAGCGATAAGGCTCTTCTTCATTGCCTTGGTATGGCTGGCGTCGGTGCCGAGCTTCATACCCCTCTTCTTGTTGTGTCTCATGGTCTAGCTACTCCTCAGTGAATGTGCGACGTGTCCTAGGCCTTGAGGCCAAGACCCATGGTCTCGAGCTTGTCCTTGACTTCCTCGATGGACTTGACGCCAAAGTTGCGAATGTTGAGCAGGTCGTTCTCGGAGAACTCAACCAGCTGGCGAACGGCATGAATGCCGGCGCGCTTGAGGCAGTTGTAGGAACGGACGGAAAGGTCCAGATCCTCAATCTGCTTGTCGAGCTCGGTATTGTCCTCTTCGACACCCGTGGCGAAGATGGAGGTGTCCTCGATGGGCTCCTCCTCGTCGGCCAGCGTCATGAAAGCACTCATGTGCTGGTTGACGATGTTGGCCGCCTCAACCACCGCATCGCGCGGGGAGAGGGACCCATTGGTCTCTACCTCAAGGACGAGACGGTCGTAGTTGGTGTGCTGGCCAACGCGGCAAGGCTCGACGGCCTTCGCGCAACGGCGCACGGGCGAATAGAGCGAGTCGACATGGATGATGCCGATCGGATCGCCGTCGCGCTCGTTGTCATCACCAGACACGTATCCGCGACCAGTGCCAATGCGCATCTGCATGGTCAGGTGAGCACCCTCGCCCAGCGTGCAGATGACATGATCCTTGTTCACGAGCTCGAACTCGGCGGGGATGCGGAAATCGCCGCCGGTGACGGTGCAGGGACCATCAATCGAGATGGAGGCCGTTGCCTCCTCGCCCGTGCCCATGGAGTGAAACACGAGGCCCTTGACGTTGAGCACGATATCCGTGACGTCCTCGTAGACGCCCTCGACAGTCGTGAACTCATGTTGCACGCCGTCAATCTGAATTGCCTCGACAGCCGCCCCCTCAAGCGAGGAGAGCAGAACGCGGCGAAGAGAATTGCCGAGCGTGTCACCATAGCCACGCTCCAGCGGCTCCGCGCTGATGCGGGCGAGGTTGTCGGAGATCTCCTCTACCGACACCTGCGGTCGGATGAATTCGGACATGAATACCTCCTACCGTCTCAGGTTTACTTGGAGTAGAGCTCGACGATGAGCTGGGCGTCGATCTCAAGGTCGATCTGATCGCGCACGGGAACCTGAAGAACAGTGCCCTGCAGCTTCTCGATGTCAACCTCAAGCCATGCGGGAACGGCCATATGCTCGGAGGAGATCAGGGCCTCCTTGATGGGGAGGAGATCCTTCGCCTTGGGGGCGACAGCGATGACGTCACCGGCCTTCACCTGATAGGAGGGAATGTCCACACGGTGCCCGTTCACGGTAATGTGACCGTGGCGGACGGTCTGGCGGGCCTCCTTGCGCGTGCGGGCAAAGCCAAGACGGAAGACGGCGTTGTCGAGACGGGTCTCGAGAAGGGCGAGAAGATTGTCACCGGTGACGCCCTCGATCTTCTTGGCCTTGTCGTAGTAGCCACGGAACTGCTTCTCGAGAACGCCGTAGATGAACTTGGCCTTCTGCTTCTCGCGAAGCTGCATGCCGTACTCGCTCTCCTGGCGACGACGACGCTTCGGCTGACGGTTAGACTTCTTATTGATGCCCATGACGATCGGGTCGATGTCAAGCTGGCGGCACCTCTTAAGGACAGGGGTCCTATCAATTGCCATTGCTACTGTCCTTCCCTACTAGTTACGACGACGCTTCTTGGGGCGGCAGCCGTTGTGTGCGATGGGGGTCTTGTCCTGGATGCCGGACACCTCGAGGCCGGCGGCCTGGAGGGAACGGACAGCAGTCTCGCGGCCGGAGCCGGGACCCTTGACGAACACGACGACCTTGTGCAGGCCGTGCTCCATTGCTGCCTTGGCGCATGCCTCGGCCGCGACCTGAGCCGCGAACGGAGTGGACTTACGAGAGCCCTTGAAGCCGACGGTACCACCAGACTGCCAGGCGATGACGTTGCCCTGGGGGTCGGTGATCGTGATGATCGTGTTGTTGAACGTGCTCTTGA
>JAGAWD010000405.1 GCA_017941585.1 Olsenella sp.
CCTCGGGTCGGTCGTGCCGCCCGTCTCGTACGCCCGCCACTGGGCGTAGAGGGTGACCGTGCCGCCCGCCGTGGCGGTGAGGTTCCTCACGCTCGCGCCGTCGGCGTAGCTCGTGCCGGAGCCGTCGGGTCTGGTGTTCCAGCCGACGAAGTCGTGCGCCTTCCTCGTGAAGCCGTTCGCGGTGAGAGCCTTGGCGGCGTCGTAGGTGTGGGAGGAGCTTGCGGTCGAACCGCCCGTCGCCCCGTTGCCGTCGTACCTGACGGTATAGGCGTTCGCCCTCCAGCGCGCCGTCGCGGTCACGTCACCGGTCGTTCGCGAGGCGCACTTCGCATAGAGGTCGTCAGCCGAAGCAAATCGTGCGTTGGCTCCGACGTTGATACCGTCCGCCCTCCTTCCCCCGACATACCACCCCTCGAACGTATAGCCCAAGCGCGTGGGGGCCACCGTGAAATCGGCGGCATACAGCACGTTGTAGGAGGTCGGGTTCCCCGCTCCGCCCGCTCCCCCGTTGAGGTCGTAGGAGATCTTGTACGACACGGGATCGTAGTCGTACTCGAACGACATGCCGGCCGCCTTCTGCGTGACGGACGCGCCCATTGGGTAGCTCCCCCATGCGCCGTCGACGGAGCTTGACCCGAAGGTGCCTCTCAGCGCAAAGCCATTCGGCGCCCCAACGGAGCGGTCCGCCCCGACCGCGAAGGACGATCCGAACGCCTGGGCCCACGTCGTGCGAGCGAGGTTGAAGGCCGTTCTCGCGGGTTCGTTGTTGCCTTCGCCATTCGCGAATCCCCATGCCCAGTGATCAATCGCGTTTGTGAAGCTGTTCAGCTCCGTCATGATTCCCAGCCATAGGTCATTGCCCCCCATGGTCACCTTGATGACACTTCCGCCATCATCGGCCCATCCGCCCGTCCGCCAGTCCCAGACGCCACCAGAGACGTAGTTTGGAAGGTCGTACGTCCTGTAGCGGTAGCCATCCCGATATCGGATATTGCGAAACTCGAAGGTGTCGCTGACGTGAGCGTCACTGATGTAGTAGTCGCTTACGGAATTCGCGACCAACGCGCCGTTCCTGTACACGTCGAAGCTCTTGACCCTCGCCCCGCTCTCGTAACTGGTTCCGAATGCGTTGTTGTCTGGATTAACGTCCAGGACATAGTCGTTCCTCTGCCACACGGCATAGAGGGTCCTGCTGCCGCCTCCTGCGATCCAGGAGTCGGACACTCCCGAGAACGTCGGGTACTGCGCGCTCGTCGCACCCGCGCTGTCTGCCCACCCGAGGAGCGTGTAGCCCGTTCGCCACGCGCCCGTGTCGGCGAAGCTCTGTCCCCGACCGCTCGTGAAGGTCTGCGTGCCGTTCCTGGCGATGGTTCCGCCGTTGCCGTCGAAGGTGACCCTCACGCTGTTGGGCGACCAGTTGGCCCTCAGGGTGACCGTGGCGCCGTCCCACTGGGTGAGGTTCCTCACCGTCGAGCCCGGCGCGTACCCGCCCCAGGACTGGAACGTCCAACCCGCCTTCGTCGGCCGTGTGTTGGAGACCGTGAGGTTCTCGCCGTATGCGACCGACTCGGTGCCAGGCGTGGGCGAGCCTCCGTTTGCATCGTAGGCGACGTAGTAGGCCGCGGCATAGAACTTGATCCCGACGAACTCCCCGGCGACGCGTGACTCCAGCTCGCTCGGCGTGAACAGGTTGTACCCCGTGCCGTCGAAGTCCCTCACCTTCACGCGATAGACCGGCACGACGTCCGTCTCGCCACCGTAGAAGACGACGCCGTTTCCGACCCAGCCCGCGCCGACGAGGGCCTGGTACTCGTCCCAAGAGGGGGTGTAGTAGCGGTCCTCCGTGTAGGGGTTTCGGGCCTCGTAGATCGGCGTGCTCCCGCTATCGCGGAAGTAGTACGTGTGCTCGCGGATGTAGCCCTCGAGCCCCGCGCCGTCGCGCGAGAGTGCGTGCAGGATGTTGCTCCCGCTGACGCCCTTCCAGTACCTGCCGACGGCGACGATGTTGCCCCCTGAGTTGGCCGTGGCCCTGAGCATGAGCGACGCCGCGAGCAGATTCGGCATTCCCGCGGAGGCGAGCGCTGCCGCGGAATCGCCCTCCGTCACGCCACGCATTTCCTCCGTCTCCGACGGGGCGGCAGGTGTCGGGGGGACCACGCCCTGGATTCCGAACGTCTCGTCGGATGAAGGCTCCTGCCGACTGTCCGGCACAGGGCTCTCGCACTCGGAATCCTTGTCGTCAACGGCCGCGGGCTGATGGTTCTCGACGGCCGCCGCGCGGGCGGCCGAGGCCCTCCCGTCAAGCTCGCCCGTTGCCGAGCCGCCGCCATTTTCGCCCGTGCCATCGGCCGGCGCGACCTCGGCGGCCTCCGTCTCCTGCCGCCCGCCCGGGACGACCTCCGCGGGAGCGTCTCCCCCGGTCGTCGCCGACGCGTCCCTGGCACCCGCAGGCGCGGTCTCGGCCCACTGCGCGTAGAGCGTGAGCCGGCCGTCCCTGACGTCGCCGGAGAGGTCTAGCGCGGGCCCCGTCGGCTTCCGTCCCGACGCGTCGGCCTTGGCCCTGAGCCCGACCATGGCCTGACCGTTTCCGAGGGAGACGGCCTCGCGGCGCTCGTCTGCGGTCGTGAGAG
>JAGAWD010000406.1 GCA_017941585.1 Olsenella sp.
ACGGCGGCCATCGCGTTCAGCGAACGCGGGAACCCGAGGTAGGGCACGAGCGTCGCGATCGCGGAGAGGAGCGTCTCCACGTCGTTTCCCACGGCGAGGTTCCCCGCGGCATGGGCGCGCGCTTGCGGGTCTGCGCCTCCCAGTGTGATGATTGCCACGAAGGTGAGAAGCTCGCGCGTCTTGAGGTCGATGCCGCCGCGCGTGTAGGTGTCGCCGAAGCAGAAGGCAGAGAGATAGTCCTGCATCCACTTCTGTTCCTCGGGAGCGCCCTCGCGCATCGACGCAATCGCCTCTGCACCGAAAATCGCGCCCTGCGCCTCGATGCCGCGCCCGAGGCGGGAATCCTCGTCGACCGTTGCCTGGCCCTCGAGCGGAAGTGTCACGCCCCGCTCGTCGAGCACGCGTCCGAGCACCCTGAGCCCCCGCTCGGCGCGCGGGTACCCCACGTAGGGCGCGATCTGGTGGAAGACCTCCTGGACCTCGACGGGCGAGACTCCCACCTCGAGGGCGGCGCCGATCTGCTCCTCCAGATTGTCAGCCTCGAGCACCGCGAGGCAGTCAATCACGACAAGCGCCCGCACTCTCTCGTCGAGCGATCCCTGACGGCGCGCCTCGCCGTAGGTGAAGCGGTTCTTGACGGCTTCGAACTCGGGAAAGGACGTCGTGAGATCACCCTCGCGAATCCCGAGGCGTCCCATGGTTTCCGACGAAAGCTCCAAGCGGCTCATGTCTCTTCTCCTCCCTCTGCGCCCGCGCCCACGCGCCGGTGCCACGACTAGCCAGCAAAGATATACCGCCAAACGGAATCGAATGGAATTGCCAATTTTCATCTCGTGTGGTTTACGCCACACTTATGGCGAAACTGTCGCGTGGCTTGGCGCGCCGGTGGCGACGACGTCCGGTGAAGGCGACTGGCGTCTAGCGGCTGATGGCATGCGCTGGCGAGAAGGGGGAAGCATGGCCGAGAGAGGGACGACCGACGACCTGCGCGTCCGGCGGACGCTCGCTGCGATTAAGTCTGCGTTTCGGGAGCTTGCCCTCGAGACGGACGCCGACAGAATCTCGGTCAAGGCCGTGGCGCAGCGCGCGCAGATCAACCGCAAGACGTTCTACCTGCACTACTCGTGCATAGAGGACCTTGCTGAGGACGTGCTGCAGGACTTGGCCCAGAGCTACTTCGTCCAGATCGACGCCATCGACGACGACATGCCCATCGACCAGACGAACCGCGTCTTCTTCGAGTGGATGGAGAGCCAAGGCGACCTGCTCGAGCACCTCCTGCTCGTTCCCAGCTACCAGGACTTCCTGCGCAGGCTCTTCGCAAGTACGCTCAGCCACAACCGCGCGCGCCACAACGCCTACGCGCACCTGCCGACCGAGGAGCAGGCAATCGTCAACGCCTTTCTGACCGAGGCGACGCACGACATGTACCTGCGCTGGCTGCTCGACGGGAAGAGGGTTCCCCTCGAGCGCATGATCGAGCTCTCGAGCGAGCTTCTGGCGCATGGGGCAACGCCCCTGCGCGACGACGCGACCCAAGGTGACGGGCCCGGGGTGGCGAACCCGGAGTAACGAACCCGGAGCAGCGAACTAAGGAGTAGCGAATGTTCCTAACCATACTCGGCCTTCTGGCGCTTGCCGTCCTTATCCGCATTGCAGTGTTTGCAATCAAGTGGTTCATGGCGTGGCTCGGTCGTGGCAAGCCGATTCGTCGCGCCGCGGAGAACCGCGAGGTGCCCGAAGAGGTGCGCAAGATCGCACGGCAGCTCGATGACTACCATCGCTACAAGGACTACCGCAAGGACATAGGAAAGCCCGTCAGGCTCAATGCCCGACAGCTCATGGTTGTCGCGCGGGCAGAGGGCATAGTGCGAGACGACTATGTCAACCACATGCGCATTGGCTGGTACCAGATAGTGATTCTCTTTCTTGTGGGTTCGGTCGCTGGTCTCTTCCTGGAGGAGGGCTGGATGTATCTCACCGCTCACATCGTCGAGGGACGCTACGGGTTGGTGTGGGGTCCCTTCTCACCCCTCTATGGGGTGGGCGCGGTGCTTCTCACGGTCATCTCGCTGCAGCTCCGAAAGCATGACGCAAAGTGGTGGCAGATCTTTCTCGTGGCCATGGTCGTCGGCGGCCTGCTCGAGCAGGTCACGGGGTGGGGCATGGAGACCTTCATGGGTGCCGTATCGTGGGACTACTCGCACGTGCCTGGACACATCACGAAGTGGGTCGCCGTGCCGTTTCTTGTCATGTGGGGCTTTCTGGGCATCGTCTGGGCCGAGGTGATCACTCCCTGGCTTCTGGAGCTCATAGGCGAACCGCGCACAGAGAGACAGGTCGCGTTCGTGTTCCTGCTCGCCGTCTATCTTGCCGCAGACATCTTCATGACGCTCGCGTGCTTTGAGCGACGCGCGCAGCGCGACGCGGGCATACCTCCTCGCAACACTTTCGAGCAGTGGATCGACGAGAACTACTCCGACCGCTTCATGAGCAGTCGCTTCCAGAACATGGTGATTGAAGGCAAGAAAGGGTAGTCAGGCCAGGGGTTGATGTGCTGGCGCATGCGCGCCCCGCGCGAGTGTCCAGTTGCCTGACTACCTTCTGTAACGGGAGGCGGATATTGATAAACGCAAAGGCAAGATTCATTGCAGTGCAAGAATAACGTTTCTTATAGCATAAAATAGTAGCTAAATTGAGATGTTGCTGCGAAATTGTAACCAGATTTGAATAACACCAGAAGAAGGGATATTATTCCCTCAGAACAGCGAATGCACTTCGCGTTTCAGGGGAAGCCGCACAAAAGGTGTGCGGCCAAGAGTGATTGGATTTTGACCATGCGTAAGACGAAGACGTTTGAGGGCAAACGCCACGTGTACGACACCGAGAAGGCCGAGCAGGTCGGCAATCGCAGCTTCGGCGAGTTCGGTGATCCTGCGGGCTATGAGGAGACCCTGTACAAGACCAAGGCCGGCCTCTACTTCATCGCCGGTGTTGGCGGTGCCGATTCCCCCTATCCCGAGGAGGACATCAAGCCCGTCTCCGCCAAGGACGCGAAGAACTTCGCGTAGGCATCCCTTTTTCAGAACGATAAGAGAGCCGGGCGCCGCAGAGGTGTTCGGCTCCTTTGTTCTGCGAAGCCCCGACGGATGGTTTCTGGCGCAGAACCGCTTCGGGTGCGGGATTTCACGTCCTCGGCGCAGAAGCGTGCCGAGCGAACCTTTGCCTCGGGGTCACCGGCGCAAAATGGCTTCGAGTGAACGGTCCCTCGGAGTTCCAGGCGCAAAATGCCCTCGTGTGGATTCACGCCGCCGAGCTCGTCCACTAGAGCCACTTTTGCGCCTGGACCCATCGGCCAATCGTCCACACGAGCCGGTTTTGCGCCTGGACCCATCGGCCAATCGTCCACACGAGCCGGTTTTGCGCCGGAGAACCGTTAGAGTTCATCTCTTGAGTGGCGTCCCGCCAGAAATGCCGAAG
>JAGAWD010000407.1 GCA_017941585.1 Olsenella sp.
CCCTTCTCTCGAATCGGATGTTCCGCAAACAAGCGATTCTAGGCGACGGCCGCTCTCATATCAAAGCGGCCCTGACACCAACAGTCGGCACGTGATCCGTTCGCCGAACCCCTCCGGCGCAAAATGCCGTCGAGTGCGTCGTCTCCGGCGCAAATCGGCTTCGAGTGCGTCGCCCAATCCCGCACTCGACGGGGTTTTGCGCCGGCAATCCCGCACTCGATGGGGTTTTGCGCCGGGGGCCACCACCCAATCCCGCACTCGACGGGGTTCTGCGCCGGAGAGGTCCTCAAGCTGCTCATTGCGCCCGCGCGCTACCCCGTCACCTCAAATGTCAATGAAACCCGTTCGGGGCTACGCCTCGTCCTCGACGGGCGTCCACTCCGTCAGGCAGGAGTCGAAGCCGGCGATGACGGCGTCCTTGTCCATGTGGCGGCCGATGAAGCAGAGCTTGGTCATGCGGTCACCGCACACGGGATCCCAGTCGTCCATGACCTGTGGGTTGTCGGCGATGATGCGCTCACGCTCGTCGTCGGGAGCCGACCCCACGAAGAGGCCGTTCTCGGAGATGTGGAGCTGGTGTCCAGCCTGCTCGAGGACATAGCACATGTCCGGATCCTGGTTGAGCCAGACCATGCCCTTGGTGCGGATGACGCCGTCGGGCCACCTCTGGGCGAAGTCGGAGAGCGCGTCGAGGTCAAAGGGCTTGCGGCGCTGGTAGATGAAGGTCTCGATGTCGTACTCCAGAACCTCGGGGTCGTCGTGCTCCTCGGGGTGCTCCATGGCGTCTATCCACGCGGCGGAGTTGTAGGCGCGCTCGAAGTCGAAGCGCCCGGTGTCGAGAAGCTCGCTCATGGGCACCTCGCCATTTTCCGCCTCGACGATGACGGCCTCCTTCTGTAGGCTCCGCACGATGGCCTTGAGCTCGGCGATCTGGTCCGGGTTCACGAGGTCGCACTTGTTGAGGACGAGCGTGGAGCAGAACTCGATCTGCTGGATGAGGAGCGACTCGATGTCGTCCTCGTCGATGTTCTCCTCGAGCAGGGCACGGCCGCCACCGAACTC
The DNA here is from genome assembly GCA_017941585.1 of Olsenella sp. Taxonomy (GTDB): domain Bacteria; phylum Actinomycetota; class Coriobacteriia; order Coriobacteriales; family Atopobiaceae; genus Olsenella_J. The sequence goes on from JAGAWD010000407.1 coordinate 1,063, forward strand.
GTCGAACATGCGGGCGCAGTCGACCACGGCGACGATGTTGTCGAGCGCCAGCGGTGCTCGGTCTCCGATCCTGGTCTGGTCGCAGAAGGCCGAGATGGTGTAGGCGATGGGGATGGGCTCGCAGATGCCGGAGGCCTCGATGATGATGTAGTCGAAGTCGCCGCTCGCGGCGATGCTGCCGAGCTGTCGCGCGAGGTCGTCGGAAAGCGTGCAGCAGATGCAGCCGTTGGTGAGCGGGATGAGGCTGTCCGTCTCGGAGAGGCCGCCGTCGGCGATGAGGTCTGCGTCGACGTTGACCTCGCCGATGTCGTTGACGATGACGGCCGCGCGGATGCCCTCGTCGTTGGAGAGGATGTGGTTCAGAAGCGTCGTCTTGCCGGCGCCGAGGTAGCCGGTGAGCATGACGATCTTCACTTGCTTGGAATCGCTTGCGGTGGCGTTGGACATGGGTGCTCCTTTGCTGCCGGAGCCGGCGTGGCGAAACGCTGGCTGACCAAAACGGGTTGGTTAACCGAAACAGTATACTTCACGCGCTTTTGCACGGGACGCCCCGGTCTGTCCCGGACGATCCGGCCGCATTGACCCAAGCGTCTCGGTCAGTCCCTCCGCTTGTTGCGGCGGTCGAAGAGCCTCGCCTCCGTTATCGCGCGGTGCAGCAGCGTCGGCGTCACCATGAGCCGCTTGAAGTCGAGCCTCTTGGTATGCCGTAGCATGAGGCGCTGGTGCTGCGTGAGACCACCGATGAACGCACGCAGCGTCTCTTGCTTCTCGGAGACGGTCTCGCTGGCGCGATCGAACATGTCGGTGCCGCTCTCGCGGATGCGCTCGGGCGTCTCGCGGATGGTGCTGGTCGCGGTGGAGTACGCACGGCTCATGGCGGCGTTGACGCTGGCGTCGTAGGCCTGCACCTTCTTGAGCAGGTCGGAGAGAGACGAGACGGTGAGCGTCACGTCGCTTGCGGTGACGCCCACGAGGACGAGCGCAGCTGCCTCGAACGCCACGCTTGGAACAGTCGCGTTGACGATGCGGACGAGGGGGAGGAGGAGATAGGTCACCGCGAGGCCCATTCCCCCGAAGAGCATGCTTGCCGGCAGGCAGACGCGACCGTTTATGTTGAGCGGCATGTTGCTGTAGTCCCACCACACGGCACCAAAGGACTTCTCGAGCGTATATGAGGTGACGTACTCGATCACGGCACTGCCCGCCATGCAGATGAGGAAGACCATCCAGGGCGTGATCGCGCCGCTTGTGACGGCGGGGTTGTCGAACAGGAGAAGTGCGAGCGTCGCTGATATGCCGTAGATGGGGCAGATCGGCCCGTAGAGAAAGCCGCGCCTCTCCCATGCGCCGCGCACGATCGCGCAGTAGGAGGACTCGAAGACCCACCCCGCGAACGAGAGGACCTCGACCCAGACGACAACCTGGCTGATGGACAAGACTCCTCCCTTCGATTTCGGGTGCCATGCCACGGCAAGGGTTTTTCAATTGGATAATTCTATCAGTGGCGGGCAAGGGGCGCATGAGAAGGCGGGACCAGGACTAAAGTCCCTGGTCCCGCCTTGTGTCGAGACATGGCGACTGCCGTTCGTCGCGCACGTTACCTTGGACGAGCGTTATCCGAAGTAGCGCTTGAGCAGGCCGGCGAAGGCCTTCCCGTGACGGGCCTCGTCGCGCGCCATCTCGTGGACGGTATCGTGGATGGCGTCGAGGTTGAGGGCCTTGGCACGCTTGGCGAGGTCGGTCTTGCCGGCAGTGGCGCCGTTCTCGGCCTCGACGCGCAGCTCGAGGTTCTTCTTGGTGGAGTCGGTCACGACCTCGCCGAGGAGCTCGGCGAACTTGGCGGCATGCTCGGCCTCCTCCCAGGCGGCCTTCTCGTAGTAGAGGCCGACCTCGGGGTAGCCCTCGCGGTGGGCGACGCGTGCCATGGCGAGGTACATGCCGACCTCGGAGCACTCGCCGTTGAAGTTGGAGCGAAGGTCCTCGATGATGTCCTCGGGCACGCCCTCGGCCTTGCCGACGCCCACGACGTGCTCGGCGGCCCAGGTCATCTCGCCGTCCTGCTTGGTGAAGCGCGCGCCGGGGCATCCGCACTGGGGGCACTTGTAGTCGGCAGGCAGCTCCTCGCCGTCGAACTCCTCCACATAGCCGCAGATGGGGCAGACAAACTTGATCTTCTTGCTCATACTAGATCCTCTCCTTTGCGGGACGGGCCCCTTCGCCCGACTCTCCTGAATGAATATCTTATTGTCTGGGGCAACGCGCCGGGGGCAGAATCCCTCTCGATTCCGAGAGCGGACGGGCATGTGCCCCCGACCGCGTGATGCGGGGTATAATTCGCGGGAGCCTGTCGGGATGGCCGTGCGGCCGCAGCGGCGCCGCGCGTCCCTCTCGGCGATACCTTGATGACGGGAAATTGCCGAAGGCCTGGCGGAAGGAACGCGATGGACGGTAATATCGACGAGCAACGGGAGGCACGCGAGCGGGCGGTGGTGCGTGTCAGCGCCATCGGGATCGCCACGAACGTCGCCCTCGTGGCGTTCAAGATGTTCGTGGGCTTCGTCACGGGCTCGCTCGCCGTCATCCTCGACGCGGTCAACAACCTGACGGACGCGCTCTCGTCGGTCGTCACCATCATGGGCGCGAAGCTTGCGGCAAAGGCGCCCGACAAGAAGCATCCCCTCGGCTACGGCCGCGTCGAGTACCTGAGCGCGATGATAGTCGCCGCGATCGTACTCTACGCAGGCGTCACCTCGCTCGTCGAGTCGGTCAAGGGCATCCTCAACCCTGAGCCCGCCTCCTACGACCTCACCTCGCTCGTCATCATCGCGGCCGCCGTGGTGGTGAAGCTCGTGCTCGGTCGCTACGTGAAGGCGCAGGGCGAGAAGCACAAGTCTGGCGCGCTCGTCGCCTCGGGTGCGGACGCGCTCTTCGACGCCGTGCTCTCGGCGTCGGTCCTCGCGGCCGCTCTCATATTCAACGCCACGGGCATCTCGCTCGAGTCCTACATCGGCGTCATCATCTCCATCGTCATCGTCAAGTCGGGCGTCGAGATGCTCATGGAGACCCTCGACGAGATCCTCGGCCACCGCGTGGAGAGCGAGCTTATCGAGCAGGTAAAGGCGACCATGCGCGAGGAGCCCGAGGTCTTCGACGCGTACGACATGATCCTGCACAGCTACGGTCCCGAGAAGTACATAGGGTCGGTGCACATCGAGGTCGCCGACACGCTCACGATTCCCGAGCTCGACGCGCTCGAGCGCCGGCTTGCCGGAAAGGTGTTCCAGAGGCACGGCGTCGTGCTCGGAGGCATCGGCATCTACTCCGTCAACACCAAGGACGCCGAGGCGATGGAGGTCAGGTCGAAGGTGTACGCGTGCACGGCCTCGCACCCTGAGGTGCTCCAGACCCACGGGTTCTATCTCGACAAGGCCGCCAAGCAGATGCGCTTCGACATCATCGTCGACTTCTCTGCCGACTCTGCGGAGACGACGCAGGCCATCCAGCGCGAGCTGCGCGAGGCCTATCCCGACTACAGCATCGTCATTCAGAATGACACTGACATCGACCTGTAGCGTACCCTTGCCGGGCCCTGTGGCAGGCATACAGACGCTCTGTAGACGGCAGACGAAAAGGCAGGATCTTCGAGACTTCCGGTGAAACGTTGCTCACGAGGCGGACGCCGCACTCGGCGGGGTTTGCGCCGGAGACGACGCGCTTGGCGGGGTTTTGCGCCGATCGGCACCCGCCAAAAGTTACGAAGATTCCAAACGCATGCCCGAGAGCACATTCCGACTGTTCTCACGGGCACTATCTTGTCGGGTTGCCCCATTCGGCCTGGTCTTGCGCGGTTACATGGGCGTGGCCATCGTCTGAGCCGATTGGTGCCGGGCGCTGTCGGAGGCGCCCCTGCCTCCAAGCCTCACTCATTCGAAGTGTGAAGATTGCTCGAACTCCGCGCAATTGGTTGAATGTTCGTTCAACTATCCCTAAAGTTGAGCAGCTGTTCAACTGAAGGATGCTGGCCACCCTGGCCGCACCCGTGGCAGCGGCCGCATGGTCGCGCCGGATGACGCCGGGGAAGCCGGAGCCAGGAGAGAGGTGCGCATGACACGACGCATGCCAGACGAAGACGCCGCTATACATCCCGACCTTGTGGAGGCGGTTTCGCGGGAGATGCCGTGCGAGCGCGACCTCGACGGGCTCGAGCGGCTGTTCGACGTGCTGGGCGATAGGACCCGCATCAGGATCTTGCTCGCACTCTCCGTGAGCGAGATGTGCGTGCAGGATCTTGCGACGCTTCTCGGCATGACCAAGTCAGCCGTCTCACACCAGCTCTCGAACTTGAAGGACAACAGGCTCGTGGCGTCCCGCCGCGAGGGGCGCATCGTCTACTACTCGTGCGCGGACGAGCACGTCGAGCAATTCATGGCGCTCGGGCTCGAGCATGCGAGTGGCTCCTGCCGCGCGCCTGGTGCGGGCCCGGCCGGCGCGCCCCGCACGCACGACGGACAATCGGAGGACTAAACCATGGCACTTCTCATCACGTTCCTTGCGGGCATGTCGATGGCCGTCGGCGCGGCCGTCGTTAAGTTTGCCAGCAACCCCAAGCTCATCAGCCACGTGTCCATCGCGGTGGCGCTTGGCTCCATGGCGGCGCTCGTCGTGCTCGACCTCGGGCCCGAGGCCATCGAGGCCACGGAGTACTTCGGCGCGGTGCCGGCCATCCTCGCCGTGGTCGCGGGTGCCGCGCTCCTGCTCGCGCTCGACCGCTTCATCCCCGATCACGACGACGAGCACGCGCACGAGCTGCATCGCAGCGAGGAAGAGCTTGCCATCCACATCGGCCTCATGACGGTGCTCGCCCTCGTGATTCACAACGTGGTGGAGGGCATGACCATCTACGCGCTCGCCTCCGACGACGCGTCGAAGGGCGCGGTCTACGCGCTGGGCGTGGGGCTGCACAACATCCCGATGGGCATGCTCGTCTACTCGACGCTTCGCCACGAGCCCCGTACGATAAAGGCGCTCGCGTTCGGTGGGGCGCTGCTCTCCACGCTTTTGGGCGGCATCGTGATGCTCTCGCTCAGCGGCGTCGTGACGGAGCCGGTGATGGGCATGCTCACCTGCATCGCGCTGGGCATGATCCTCTACATCGCGATCGCGGAGCTCCTGCCGCACACGCTCAAGAGCCGCCCCGTGTGGGTGTCGGTCGTAAGCGCCGCCTGCGGAGTCGCGCTCGTCTACGTCGCCACGACGCTGGGGTAGGGACGGAGCGCACGATCGCCTCGGGTTTGCCCGCCGACGGCAGAGGGGTTTACTGGGCGATTCGCAGGGGGTACAACTAACGTGAAACGACTCTTCCGCACTGGGCGCGCCCGTTGCGGGAGCGTTTGGCTTTGGGCGGGAGCCCGTCGTCCTTAGGGGGTGTGCCATGCGCAGCAGTCACGGCCAAGACGGTCACGGTCGATTGCCGATCGACGCACGTTGTGCCATGGTCGCGCCCTCCGGCAGGGCATAGGGCGCGAGCTGGCGCCGCCGGCCCCGTCGGCTGCGGCTCCGGTCTCCGTGGCGGGTCCTCGCCATGCTGCAGGACCGAGGGGTCAATGCCCTGGGATTGTGAGGTGCCAAGATGGCCAAGCGTCCCGATACCTCCAAGCGTCCTGTCTCCGCAAAGCGCCCCGTCTCCAGCAAGCGTCCCTCCACCAGTCGCGCGGAGGAGCGCGACTGGCTGGCGCACATCGCGGAGCTTCCTACGGCGGAGGTCTTCGACGAGTTCCAGACCGCCAAGGGCGGCCTGACCGCGGAGCAGGTCGAGCAGTCGCGCGAGCGCCACGGTGCCAACTCCGTGATCGCCGTGCACGTAGAGCCCACGGCAGTCCGCTTCCTCAAGAGCTTCGTCGATCCCTTCACGGCTATCCTGATGCTGCTCGTCGTGACGTCGGTCATGACCGACGTGGTCTTCGCCGCGCCCGCCGACCGCACCCCGGCCACCCCGCTTATCATCTTCGCGATGGTGCTCATCTCGGGCACCATGCGCTTCGTCCAGGAGACGAAGAGCGGAAACGCCGTTGCCGCACTCACGCAGATGATCCAGACCACATGCAACGTCGAGCGCAAGGGCATAGGCAGGAGAGAGGTGCCCCTCGACGAGCTCGTCGTCGGCGATATCGTCCACCTCTCCGCGGGAGACACCATCCCCGCCGACCTGCGCATCATCTCCTCGCGCGACCTCTTCGTCAACGAGTCGTCGCTCACGGGCGAGAGCGCGCCCGTCGAGAAGCGCTCGCGCCTGACCGAAGACGATGAGGGCGCCACGAGGCTCAACACCATCGCGTACCTCGGTAGCGACGTCGTCTCGGGCGTCGGCGTGGGTGTCGTCATCCTCGTTGGCGAGAAGACTACCTTCGGGCGCATGTCGTCGGTGGTGGGAGCGCCCGGCCGCACCACCTCCTTCGACCGCGGCATCGCGGCGACCTCGCGCCTCCTCATCAGGTTCATGGCCGCAACCGCGCCCTTCGTCCTTCTCGTCAACGGCATTACGAAGGGCAACTGGCTCGACGCGGTGCTCTTCGCGCTGTCGATCGCCGTCGGGCTCACGCCCGAGATGCTCCCCATGCTCGTCACGACCTGCCTCGCCAAGGGTGCCATCGAGATGGGCGAGCACAAGGTCATCGTGAAGCGCCTCGATGCCATCCAGAACCTCGGCTCCATCGACATCCTCTGCACCGACAAGACGGGCACGCTCACCCAGGACAACGTTGTGCTCGAGCGCCACCTCAACGTCATGGGCGAGGACGACAACCGCGTTTTGGCCTGCGCCTTCGTGAACAGCCACTTCGAGACGGGTCTTCGCAACCTCATCGACTCGGCCATCATCGAGCGGGCCGCCGAGGTCTGCGGCACCTCCGACGACGTCGACACCCACGGCAACGTGATGCCCTCCGCCGACGTGCTCTCCGAGAAGTACGAGCTTGTCGACGAGCTGCCCTTCGACTTCGACCGCCGGCGCGTGACCGTGCTCGTGAGCGAGGTCGCGACGGGACGCACGCTCATGATCAGCAAGGGCGCGATCGAGGAGATCCTTTCCGTCTGCGACAGGGTCGAGTATCACGGCGAGGTCGTCTCGCTCGACGAGGAGAGCATCGAGCACGTGCGCAAGGGCGCGGCTGATCTCGCGGCGCAGGGCATGCGCGTGCTCGGCGTCGCCACGAGGCGCGACGTTCGCCCCGACCCCGACCTCGATGCGGAGGACGAGCGAGGCATGACGCTCATCGGCTACCTCGCCTTCCTCGATCCGCCCAAGGACAGTGCGGCCGCGGCCATCGGCACGCTCGCCGACCACGGCGTCACGACCAAGGTGCTGACGGGAGACTCCGCGCTCGTCGCCAGGCACGTGTGCGACATCATCGGCATCCCCACCGAGCACGTGCTCACGGGCGACGAGGTCGAGGCCATGGGCGACGAGGAGCTGGCGGCCTGCGTGGAACGCGTCAGCATCTTCGCGAAGCTCGCGCCCGACCAGAAGGCGCGCGTCGTGCAGACGCTGCGTGAACTCGGCCACTCGGTGGGCTACATGGGCGACGGCGTGAACGACGCCGCCGCGATGGACGCCTCCGACTGCGGCATATCCGTCGACTCCGCGGTCGACGTTGCCAAGGAGACCGCCGACATCATCCTCCTCGAGAAGGACCTTCTCGTGCTCGAGGAGGGCCTCGTCTGCGGCCGCAAGACTTACGCCAACATGATCAAGTACGTGAAGATGACCGCGAGCTCCAACTTCGGCAACATATTCTCGATACTGGCGGCGAGCGTGCTTTTGCCGTTTTTGCCCATGACGGCGGCGCAGCTGCTGCTTTTGAATCTCATCAACGACATCTGCTGCATCGCCATGCCGTGGGACCGCGTGGACGAGGAGTTCCTCGTCGAGCCCTGCGAGTGGGACACCGCCTCCATCGGCTCGTTCATGCGCTGGCTGGGGCCCGTGAGCTCGGTGATCGATCTCGTCACGTTCGCCCTGCTTTTCTTCGTGGTGTGTCCAGAGGTATGCGGGGCCGCTTGGTCCGCCTCGCTGGGGGATGAGCAGAGGGTGCTCTTCGTCGCGACCTTCCAGGCGGGGTGGTTCGTGGAAAGCATGGTCACGCAGATGCTTGCCGTCCAGATGCTGCGCACGCCGCACGTTCCCTTCGTGCAGAGCCGCGCCTCCGTCCAGGTGATCCTGGCCGGGCTCGCCGCAATCGCGGCGGCGGTCCTCCTCACGTTCAGCCCGCTTGCCGAGGCACTCGACTTCTCGCCGCTGCCGGCGAGCTACTTCTGGATGCTGCTTCTCATCGCGGCGAGCTACATGGCTCTGGTGGGCGTGATGAAGCGCGCGTACATGCGCAGGTTCGGTCGGCTGCTCTGAGCGACGCCCCGTCCCGGACGCCAACCCGTCCGGGACGGGGTGGCACGGTGGGCGAAGCGGTTGTCACGAACTCGCTCCCGCATGCCATGTCCTCCATCGGAATGTTCAGAGATGGTCCCATGGGCCTTGCGGTCGAGTTTGCCGGAGCCTTCGTGGGCACGCCGCACGCATCGGCAATCTTCCGTATCCTGGAGTCCGACCTTGCCCGTTGCGACTAACTTTCCGACGACAAGGCAACCTCGATCGAAAGGTTGGGGGAGACCTTCTCCAACTCGGGAGCTTTCGTCAGCGGTCTTTCGCGATGGGGCTTTCGGCTTGGGGTAGCGTACCAACCAGCACTTGACGCATTGCCTTCGCTCTTCGGAGCTTATCAATTGCGCCGGGGCGCGGAATCGGCACGAGTGTCTCTTCGCGCTCGGCGTCCAGCGAAAACCTCGCCGAGTGCGCACTTGCGACTGTACACTCGGTGGCATTTCGCGCCGAGTGCGCGCTCCCGACTGTACACTCGGTGGCATTTCGCGCCGAGTGCGCACTCCCGACCGTACACTCGGCGGGGTTTCGCACCGAGTGCGCACTCCCGACCGTACACTCGGCGGGGTTTCGCACCGAGTGCGCACTCCCGACTGTACACTCGGTGGCATTTCCATGTGCTCACCGGTCTGTGAGGTGAGAATGACTCGCCCGACCTGTCGGTTCCACAGGTTTACTGGACCGCGTTTCCCGACCGGACCGCCCGGTCGTTTTGGGCAGTCCGGCCGGTCCGGCCGGTTCGAGCAGCCAGTCGGTCTGAGGTGCCTGACCAGCCCGGGCAACCTGGAGTCCGGTGACCCGTATCGGGTGTGGCGATTTCTGGTGACCCGTATCGGATGCGGCGACCTTAGCCGACCTTAGTGATGGAAGAGGCGCATTCCCGTGAACGCCATCGCGATGCCGTACTTGTCGGCCGTTTCGATCACGTTGTCGTCGCGTATCGAACCGCCGGGCTCTGCGATGTAGCGCACGCCGGACTTGTGCGCGCGCTCGACGTTGTCGCCGAAGGGGAAGAACGCGTCGGACCCCACGGTTACGCCGTCGAGCTTGGCGATCCAGTCCCTCTTCTCGTCCATCGTGAGGACCTCGGGCTTCTCGGCGAACCACTTCTGCCACTCGCCCTCGGCCAGCACGTCATCGTGCTCCTCCGAGATATAGACGTCAATCGCGTTGTCGCGGTTGGCACGGCGTATGCCCTCGACGAACTTGAGCCCGAGCACCTTGGGGTGCTGGCGCAGCCACCAGGTGTCGGCCTTGTTGCCGGCGAGGCGGGTGCAGTGCACACGGCTCTGCTGGCCGGCGCCGACGCCGATGGCTTGGCCGTCCTTCACGTAGCAGACGGAGTTGGACTGCGTGTACTTGAGCGTGATGAGGCTCACGATCATGTCGATCTGGGCGTCCTCGGGCACGTCCTTGTTCTCGGTCACGATGTTGGAGATGAGCTCGCGGTCAATCTTGAAGAAGTTGTGCCCCTGCTCGAAGGTCACGCCGAAGACGTCCTTGGTCTCGATAGTCGCGGGCTCATAGCTGGGGTCGATCTGCACGACGTTGTAGTTGCCGCCCTTCTTGGAGCGCAGGATCTCGAGCGCCTCGTCGGTGTAGGCCGGCGCGATGACGCCGTCGGAGACCTCGTGCTTGAGGTAGAGCGCGCAGCGTGCGTCGCAGGTGTCGGAGAGCGCCGCCCAGTCGCCGTAGGAGCTCATGCGGTCGGCGCCGCGCGCGCGGATGTAGGCACAGGCGATGGGGGAGAGCTCGCCCTCGTCGTCGACGAAGTAGATCTGCTTCTCCACGTCGGAGAGGGGCTTTCCCACGGCGGCGCCGGCGGGGCTCACGTGCTTGAAAGATGCCGCAGCGGGAAGGCCGGTCGCCTCCTTGAGCTCGCGCACGAGCTGCCAGGAGTTGAGCGCGTCGAGGAAGTTGATGTAGCCGGGCTTGCCGGAGAGGACGGTGACCGGCAGGTCGGAGCCGTCCTTCATGAATATGCGCGACGGCTTCTGGTTGGGGTTGCAGCCATATTTGAGCTCGAGCTCGTTCATCGTGGGTCCTTTCGCTGTTGGTCGCTGTTGCTGGCGGCGCGCGTTGCCGCGCGGGTGTAGGGTCGTCGTGTGAGTGGCCGCATGCACGCCGGACGCCCTCCGTCGCGCTTGCGGCTGCCTGTCGTATGGCGGCTAGTCTCCGAGGTGCTTGTTGTAGAGGGTTACGGTTCCGCCGACGTTGGCGTAGAGCGAGACCTTGTTGTCGGCGTCGAGTGCGGCCCAGACCTCGTCAGGCTCGCCCATTGCGACCTCGACGGGCTCGCCGGCGAATGTGGGCAGCGGGTCGCCGTCTCCCTCGTAGGTGCTGATGAAGTAGCCAACGCCCTCGTCTGTCCCCTCGTAGCAGAAGAACTCGCGCAGGCAGCGGCCGCTCGGCTGGTGCTTGAGGATGCTCATCTCGAAGGAGCCGTCAGCGTTGACTATCGCCGAGATGCGCGGGGTGAAGTTGGGCTCGTCTGGCTCGAACTTGCGAGCCATGCAGCCCTCGCGGAAGTTGCCCCTCTCCACGATCGTGTCGGTCTGGTCGCCGTTGGTGACCACGAGGGCATCGCCCATCGTGCGCACCGGGTGGTAGATGATGAGGCTCGGGTCCTCGAGAAGGGCAGGGTCGTGCGCCTCCGTGCGGATGCCGTCGTCGGTCTCGACGAACACGCGGTTGCGGCTGTTGGTGCTGCGCCCCATGATCCAGTAGTAGACGCGGTCCTTTCCCACCACGATGCCGCGGCCGGGGTAGGGGTTGCTTCTCAGAATCTCGACTAGGTCTTGCATCAGACATCCTTTCGCGTGGGGTCCGCGCGGCGGAACCCCTCTCGGGGCCGCTCTCTGGAGGCTGAGCCAAAAAAGGCAAGCCCATCCCCTAGGAGTGGCTTGCCCAGACGGTCGGCATCTTGTATCGCACCGCTTCCCCGTGGTGACCCACGATTATCCGTCAGTGACGGCGCGCTCTGCACGCGTGCAAGTGTAGCACGAGTGCGATGCCATGCGTGATTTTGGTTCTGCCCATTTGGATGGGGTTCTCTCGCACCTTGCCGCCCGCCCATACGAACTGTGTCCGCGTGGGCCGTTTCTGGACGGATGCCGCCTTCCCCCAAGGCCTCGCACGTTAGCGTCGCCTTGTAACTCTCGCTCACTGGTTCTGCGGGAAAGGCGCGCATGAAACTCGCCCTCGTGCGACGTAGTGGGACCGTCCATGCATGAAACTCGCCTTCGTGCGACGCGTTTTCTGGAATACCAAGCAGGCAACGTGAAAAGCCTGCATAAACTCGTCCTTTTACCAGAAGGCAGTCAGACTTTATACATAACAAAAATGAAGCTAACTCCACGGGATGGATTTTGCGTTGCACGAACGGCAGTTTCGTGCAACGGGGTCGCCACTGCGTCGCACGAGGGCGAGTTTCATACATCCTGTGGGCGCAGTAGGCCGACGGGCCGCGAGTCGTGACGTACGTACGGTCCTGCGGGGCGTCGTGTGTCAGCTCACGCGATGACGACCAATAGCTAATGAGCATGGCAAACAATACTTTATGAATATTGGTAATGGGTATGTGACGCACTTATCATTCTAGACAAGAAAGTTGTGTCGTCAGGCCCCCGCCACCAATGCCCCACCGTCGGTGCGCTTCGCCCGCCATTGCATGCGCAAGGATCCTTGATTGTGGGGCCGCGGCGCAAATCGAATTGTCGGAAGTTTTTTTGAATCGTCTGTCAAAGGAGATGGCCATGCAGGACGAGAAGCTCGCGCTCACCCAAGAATGGGACAAGGTCTTTCCCAAGAGCGAGAAGGTCGACCACGAGAAGGTGACCTTCCACACCCGCTTCGGCATCACGCTGGCGGCGGACCTCTACAGGCCCAAGGGTGCCCCGGCGGACGCCTCGGGCAAGTATGCCGCGCTCGCCGTGTGCGGGCCGTTTGGCGCCGTGAAGGAGCAGTCGAGCGGTCTCTACGCGCAGACTATGGCGGAGCGTGGCTACCTCACCATCGCCTTCGATCCCAGCTTCACCGGCGAGTCGGGCGGCGAGCCCCGCTACATGAACTCGCCCGACATCAACGTCGAGGACTTCCAGGCTGCCGTGGACTACCTCAGCTGCCGCGATGACGTCGATCCCGAGCGCATCGGGATCATCGGGATCTGCGGGTGGGGCGGCATGGCGCTGCAGACCGCCTGCATCGACCCGCGCGTCAAGGCGACCGTGTGCTCCACCATGTACGACATGAGCCGCGTGGCCGCGAACGGCTACTTCGACGCCGACGACAATGCCGAGGCGAGGGGCGCCATCCGCAAGGCGATGGCCGCCCAGCGCACCGCCGACTACAAGAGCGGCACCTACGTCACCTCCGGCGGCGTGGTTGACCCGCTGCCCGAGGACGCGCCCTTCTTCGTGAAGGACTACTACGACTACTACAAGACCGAGCGCGGCTATCATCCACGCTCGCTCAACTCCAACGACGGCTGGACGGCCATCACTGGCTCCTCGCTCATGAACGTCCGCCTCTTCCGCTACGCGGCAGAGATCGAGAACGCCGTCATGATTGTCCACGGCGACAAGGCCCACTCCTACTACATGGGCAGAGACGCCTTCGCGCTGCTCAAGGGAGACAACAAGGAGTTCGTCTCCATCCCCGGCGCCGTCCACACCGACCTCTACGACCAGATGGACGTCATTCCCTGGGACACGATGGACGAGTTCTTCCAGAAGAACCTCGCCTAGGCGCCCCGGCACGCCCCGGCACGGGCCGCGTACCTCGAAATGCGTGCCGAAGTGGCTGAGTCTCGAGCCGCGAGAAGATAAAAAGAGTATCATTCAGGTTGGCAGGGACAAAAAACGGCGATGGTCTTTCCGGTCGCGCCTGCACCTCTGCGACGCACCGGGGACCCGTTGTTCGTTCTGGAGAGGATCGCATTGGCTTCGGACGAGGCGACCAACGAGACGGACGGCGGTACGGGCGTCCGGAGCGGGCTGGCCCGGGGGGAGGCCGGCGGCGGCCGTTCGGACCTCTTGGAGTACAACGACCTTCGCGCCGTTGTAAACAGGGTCTTGGCGGGCGGCGGTCCCGCATGGAGCCACGAGGCGCCAAACTCGATTGTGTTCTTCAACATCGAGAACTTCAAGCACTACAACCAGCGCTACGGCTTTGCCGCCGGCGACGTGCTCCTGGAGCACCTAGCGGCATCGGTCATTCGCGCGTTTCCCTGCGGCTTCGTCGCACGCTTTACGGCCGACCAGTACTTGGTCTTCACGCACACGGCCAACGTGGTGGAGGGTGTCAGACAGGTGCGCCACGACTTCCGCGCAAAGCACAAGGACTCGTCCATCTGGCTCCGTGCGGGATACTACGAGCTCACCGAGGAAGACAAGGTCGCCGGGCTCGCGTGCGACCGCGCCAAGATAGCCTGCGACGAGCTGCGCGGTAGGCGCGACTCCTTCGTGCGTCGATACGATGACGAACTCAGACACAAGATCATGCTCCGTCGCTACGTGCTTGGCCATATCGACGAGGCCCTCGAGGAGGGCTGGCTCCATGCGTGGTGCCAGCCCATCGTGCGCGTTGCGACCGGCGAGATATGCGACCTTGAGGTCCTGACGCGCTGGGTGGACCCGACCAAGGGCGTCATAGCTCCCGCCGACTTCATTCCCGTGCTGGAGGATGCCCGCATCATCCATCTGCTCGACCTCTCGATCCTGCGCAGCGCGTGCGAGGTATGCAAGGGGATGGCCGATGCGGAGTCGTCCTACATCCCGTTCTCCGTCAACCTCTCCAGGCTCGACTTCGAGCTCTGCGACATCGTTTCCGAGGTCGAGGCCGTGCTTGCCGAGTACGGCATCCCGCACGACAAGGTTGCCATCGAACTGACCGAGAGCGCTCTCGCCGGCAACAGGGAGTTCCTCAAGGGCGAGGTTGACCGCTTCCGCGAGGACGGCTTAGAGGTGTGGATGGACGACTTCGGCAGCGGATACTCGAGCCTCAACATCCTCAAGGACTATACGTTCGACCTGGTGAAGTTCGACATGGCGTTCCTGAGAGGGTTCGAGAGCAGCGGAAAAGGGCGCGTCATGCTGGCAAAGGTCGTCGACATGGTCAAGGAGCTCGGCATGAAGACGCTCGCCGAGGGAGTGGAGACGCAGGAGCAGTACGACTTCCTTCGCTCGCTGGGCTGCGGGCGCGCCCAGGGGTTCTTTTTCGGAAGGCCGCAGCTCATGCCCCCCTCCGTCGAGGAGATACGCGAGCAGACGGGGCTTCCGGTTGAGATACTCGCGAAGCGCGAGTTCTACGAGGACATCGGCCGCGTCAACCTCATGCGCCCGGACCCCCAACCGTGGGTGGGCGGCAAATACCTGCCCAGCGACGTGGCCTGCTCCATCATCTGCCGTCGAAACGGGCGATACGAGCATCTCAACACGAACGACCTCTTCGTCCAGTTTCTGCGCGAGGCCGGTATCGGCACGGTCGAGGACAACGAGCGCATGCTGAACGATCCCGACGACCCGCGCCGAGAGGGTTTCGTGGATGCGCTGAACCGCTGCATCCAGTCGAACGGTTGGGAGCGCTATTCCGAGTCGGTCGGCAGCCGCTTGCACGCCGTGCGCATCCGCCTCGTCTCGCAGCTGCCCGATTACGATGCCGTTGCGGTGCTGTCAATCGTGGACGAGTACTACCGCGCCGGCGGCGAGGACGGTGCGCGCGAGGCGGACAACGCGTGCGGGGCGGATAACGGGGTTCCGGACGGCGAGGTGCCGGGCGTCGGGGCTCCGAACGACAGGGTCCTGTACGGCCAGCTGTCGTAGGTCCGCAGTGCGCCGCGGGCCCCGCGTGCGCTGCGCGGCGGCTCGCCAGCCACGACCTTCGCCCCTCGGGCGCCCCTACGCGTCCATGCCCGCGAATCCGGTCTGCCTGAGCGCCTCGTACAGCACGATGGAGGCTGCGTTCGCGAGGTTCAGCGCGCTGATGCGATAGTCGTCGGGATCGACGAAGTTCCCGCAGATGTCTCGCCGCTGGAGTCGCTCGTGGCTGGTCACGCTCGATCCGCCGCCCAACTCGTCGGCGCGCGCTTCCCACTCGCTACGGTTCTCGAGGGTGCTCTCGTCGGGAAGCATCGGTATGCGCTCGCAGCAGTCGGGAAGGTCGGCGAGAAGTGCCTCGGGTAGCCCCGCGCTCTCTTTCCCGAAGACGAGGAAGTCGCCCTCGCGGTAGGTTGCCCCCGCATACGTCTTGCGTGCCTTCTTAGTGAGGAGGTGAAGGCGTGCGCGAGTCTCCGCCTCGATGACCCCGTCGGGCCCGAAGAGGTCGTTTCTCTCGAGGAAGTCTCGCCAGCTCTCGTATATCGTGACATCGAGGCTCTCCCAGTAGGCAAGGCCCGCGCGCCTGAGCTTCTTGTCGTCGATGTCGAAGCCCAGGGGACCGATGAGGTGAAGGCGCGCCCCCGTTACCACGCAAGTGCGGCCGATGGCACCCGTGTTGGAGGGAATCTCCGGCTCGAAGAGTACGACGTTGAACACGTTGACTGACCTTTCGCTCGATATCGTATCCTGTAGCAGTATCGCACGAGTCACAAGGGAAGGGGAGGGCGTGGCCGAGCGGAGTGTGGTCGAGGGATATCTGCCCTTTGCGGCAAGCGGCATCGAGGTGGATGGATCGGGCGAATTTGGCAACGGGACATATTTTCGCGTGGTGGGGGACCTTGCCTCCGAAAAGGCGCCCCTCGTCTGCCTGCACGGCGGACCGGGATCCACGCACGACTACTTCGAGTTGCTTGACCCCCTTGCGGGCGATGGACGCGCGGTCGTGTCTTACGATCAGGTCGGTTGCGGAAGGTCCTATGTTGATGGGCGCCCCGAGCTCTGGCGTGCCGAGACGTGGGTGCGGGAACTTGAGGCCCTCGTCGGGCATCTGGGGCTTGGCCGCTTCCATCTGCTGGGACAGTCCTGGGGCGGCATGCTGGCAATAACCTATCTCGTGGAGCGCCGCCCCGAGGGAGTCCTCTCCGCCATCCTCTCGAGCACCCTCTCGTCCTCGAGGCTCTGGGGCAACGAGCAGCATCGCATGGCCCGTCAGCTTCCCGAGGAGGACGCCCGCGCACTTGCCGAGGCGGAGGCGAAAGGCAACTACTCCTTACCGGCCTATCGGCGCGCGATTGACCGCTACATGGACTTGCACTGCGCGGATGTCGAGCCTGCGCCCGACGCCCCGGAGTGCCTGCGTCGTCCCAAGCGCGCCGGCACGGAGTCGTATCTCGTCGCCTGGGGCCCAAACGAGCTCACGCCCGAGGGAACGCTCGCCTCGTGGGACTACACGGAGCGCCTTGGCGAGATCGACATTCCCGCACTCGTCATCAGCGGAACGGACGACCTCTGCACCCCGCTTGTCGCAAAGACCATGTACGACCGTCTGCCGCGGGCGCGATGGGAGCTCTTCGAGGGGTGTCGCCACATGTGCTTTGCGGACGACACGCCGCGCTATCTGGAACTTCTGCGCTCATGGCTTTCCGAGGTGGAATCTGAGTCGAACTGTCCGATAATGGGCAACCGTTGCAAACGTTGATGCGAGCACTTGGCACGAAAGGACATGCCCATGATCAAGGAGCTGGTGAAGGACGAAGCCATTCTCTCCCAGAGGTGCGAGAAGGCCACTGCCGAGGACGCGGATGTCGTTCAGGACCTCGTCGACACGATGGAGTCGATAGAAGACTGCGCGTGCCTCGCCGCCAACCAGATTGGCGTGACCAAGGCCATTGGCGTCTACCTTGACGAGAAGCACGAGCCGCACGCGGTATTCAACCCCAGGGTCATGATGGGGCTCGGCGCCCAGAAGGTGTTCGAAGAGTGCATGACGCGCGATGAGCCCTCCAAGGTCACGCGTTATGCCAAGGTTAAGATTTCATACGACGAGCTCGTCGACGGCGAACTCCAGGCCAAGAAACGTGACTTCACGGGCTGGGCTGCCCAGATGATCCAGCACATGTGCGATCACTGCCAGGGAAAGCTCGTCTAGCCGCCGCAGCTCTGCCTCGTTGCCGAAACCAAATTCTTTGCCGGTCGTGTATCTAGAATGCGCGACCGGCTTTTTCTTACCGAGTCGATTGAATATCCAGAATATTGAATAACACAGGGTAGACGGCCCGGTTTGTCCCAGAGCTCTCCCCTCCAGTGCCATTACCGAATTACCAAAATGTTGACTAATCATAAACTGGGAATTTGTCTTTGTGTTGCAAATGCAGACGAAGCGTGAAGACGGTGTGTAAGCGCATGACAATAGTTTTGAATGGGGTAAGAATATCCAAGACGCACAGAAGTGCGATGCAAAAGATAACATATGCCCACCGCACGCGGCGGGCATCACATGTAGGAGGAACAAATTATGGCTTTTGGTATGAACTCTCTTCTGAGGCCGCCCACCAGCGCCTTTTCCAAGCGTGATCTTTGGAGCTCGGTTGGGGAGGAGCGCGTCTACGGCGTCCTCTTTGAGCCCCGCAACAACCGAGGCGCAAGCCCCGCCGTCATCTGCGCGCACTCCTTTGGCGGCAGCTTCCGCGACACGACGGACTTTGCCGAGGCAATGGCTCGCGCGGGCTACGTAGCCATTGCCGTGGACTTCCGCGGTGGATCGTCTCGCTCCATGAGCGACGGCGAGGTGGCAGATGCGAGCGTGGCAACCATGGCGGCCGACCTCGAGGCCGTGTTGGACGTCGCTTGTGGCCAGCGCTGTGTCGACAGGCACAACGTCTACCTCATGGGCCAGGGCGAGGGTGCCGTCGCTGCCATGCGCATCGCGCTCGCGCGACCGAAGGACATTCGTGGCCTCGTGCTCTGCTATCCGTCCTTCAACCTTCACGACCTCATGGTTGGGGACTACGGCACGAGCGACACGGTCCCCGACTCCATCAACCTGTGGCAGATTGCTGGCCGGGCCTACGGTGTCGACGCCCTCGAGAACGACCCGTTCCAGGGAATGTCGGCCTATACCGGGCGCACCCTCCTCTTCCACGGCGATTCTGACAAGATCACTCCGCTCAAGTACTCCGAGAGGGCTGCGGAGCTTCTGCCCAACGCCCGACTCGAGGTTCTCTCCAACGGCGGACATGGATTTAACGGCGCG
>JAGAWD010000408.1 GCA_017941585.1 Olsenella sp.
ATCGCCGGCATCATCGCCGACGAGATGGCCATCGGGGTCATCAACGCCAAGACCACGGCCGTGCGCCTCATTCCCGCAATCGGCAGGCGCGAGGGCGAGATGCTCGAGTTCGGCGGGCTGTTCGGCTCAGCTCCGGTCATGCCCGTGAACCAGTTTGCCGGCACGACCTTCGCCCGGCGCGGCGGGCGCTTCCCGGCACCACTCAACTCGCTGAAGAACTAGTGCCGCGACGCGCCCCTGCCGGCCAATCGGTCGTCGGGTGAGGGAGCCGCCAGCAGTCACACACATGCAAGGAAAGCAGAGTCGCCCAACCGCGGGCGGCTCTTTTCTCCTCCTACATAAGAAACGAATTGGTCCTGCACGAGAGGCACACGAGCGGGCGGCTGCGCGCAGGCCTCGGCATGGGCGCGCGGCGCGTGGGTAGCATGCACCCAAGGCCGTCAGACAGCCATACATGCCAGCCGGGGGCGTGCGGCGAGACCCGCGTCCCAGAGTTCATGCCGATTGGAGCAAACATGAAGAGCCGCCGATTTCTAAAGGGAACCGAGCGCATGGTCGACCCCGTCACCGTCGGTTCCATCCACTTTCTCCAGGGCTTCATGGGGATGCTTCCCAGGGCCGCGCAGAACGCGATGCTCGAGAGGTCATCAAAAAAGGCGCCCTACATGGGGTTTGTCGTGGAGCCCTACGCCACCTTCCTGTTTTATGAGGTTACGGACGTCGAGCGCGCCGCGCGGCTTCTGCCCGAGGGCTTCAGGCTCGCGCGCTCGCGCCCGTTTGCGGGAGAGCCCGAGGCCCACTATGCGATCATCAGCCTGTTTCGCGCGCACACGAGCGCGTTCTGGGGAGCGCGCGCCGAGTTCTACCTCGTGGCGGAAGACGAGCGGACGGGGCTTCTCAGCTGGGTGATCGTGGACTATCTGAGCGACACCATCAGCCACGACCGAGCGGGCGGGCTGCGCGGGCCCACGGCTCCGGGAAGCGTCGTCACGACGGCGGCCGACGGGCACGTGGTGGCAGACGTGGCGGACGAGCGCGGCGAGAGGGCGGTTGCGATCGACGCGTCGCTCGCCGGAGCGCGGATGCGGCCCCTCGACGCGCGGCTCTGGGTGGAGGGCAACCTCTCGGTGGCCTATGGACCCGAGCTCTCGCCGGGCGACGCCGGCGTGTTCGCGCTCACGTTCGACGCGGAGGAGATGAGCGAGGCGCTCGACGTTCCCCTGGACGGGCTGCGCATCTCTTGGATGACGTGGTACTCGGACCTTGTCGCGGCGAACCCCGCGCGCGTCGTGTGCTTCCCGTTCGCGCAGCACCTGCTCTCCGACAGCCCCGGCGCCGCGAGCGGCTACACATCTGTCGACGAGCTCGACCGCGCCGTGCGCGAGGTGGACTTCAGATCGATTCCACGCATCTCCTTAGCGTCGACGCGCGCGGCGATGCTTGCGGGGACGGCGGCGTCGCTTCTCATCATCGTCGGCCTCGCCGTCGCTCTTGCGGCAAGGTAGGCATGCACCAGGAGTACGGCGCGAGACGAACCGGGGCTACCCGAGGAAGCGGACCTCCGGCTCGAGGCGGACGCCGAACTGACGCTCGACCTCGTCCTGCACGTGGTCGATGACCGCGTGGACGTCGGCCGCGGTGGCATCGCCCAGGTTCACGACGAACCCGGCGTGCTTGGTCGAGACGGCGGCGCCGCCCGACTGGTAGCCCTTGAGCCCCGCGTCGGTGATGAGCTTGCCGGCAAAGTAGCCCTCGGGACGCTTGAAGGTGGAGCCGGCGCTGGGGTACTCGAGCGGCTGCTTGCTCTCGCGGCGCTGCGTGAGGTCGTCCATTGTGGCGCGTATCTCCTCAGGGTCGCCCGGGCGTAGCGCGAACGTGGCCGAGAGGACCACGAGCCCCTCGTCGCGCACGCGGCTCTTGCGATAGCCGAGGTCGAGGTCACCGACGGCAATGTTGGCGGTGCTCCCGTCGGGCATGAGGCAGCACACCGAGCTCAGCACGTCGGCCATGCAGCCGTCGTAGGCCCCGGCGTTCATGAAGCAGGCGCCGCCAACGGAGCCCGGTATGCCGCAGGCGAACTCAAGTCCGGAAAGCCCCAGATCGCAGGCCATCTCGGAGGCCTCGTGCAGGGGCACGCCCGCCTGGCAGCAGATCTCGTTGCCGTCGACCGTGACGTTGACGAGGCCGTCGGCGATTGCGACGATCACTCCGCGGTAGCCGTCGTCGGAGACAAGAAGGTCGGAGCCCTTGCCGAGCACAAAGTAGGGAACGTCGGCCTCCCGGCACGCCGCAATGACCTCTCGCGCGTCGTCTATGGTGTCGGGAATGACGAAGATGTCGGCGGGCCCGCCGATCTCGAACGTGGTGTGCTCGCTCAGGGGCTCGTGCAGAAGCACGTTGTCCTCCCCTACGATGGAACGAAGCTTCCAGGCCAGGGATTCCAGGTGGTCGGCATCGTCGGACATGCCCGTCTCACTCTCCTTGGTGCGCGAAACGCCGTTTGCGTCGCGGTCGGTGGCTTGGCCGCTGCTTGCGTGCGGGCAGGCGCCCGGCACGTGCGGCTCAGTCAGTATATATCAGGTCTTGGGCGGCCGCACGCGCGTCGGCGCGCACGAAACGGGCGCGTCACGCATGCGCAGCCAAGGGTTTCGTATCTGCCCGGGGTCCGGACACGGCAAAGTTGTCGAGTGAGCAGCCCAGGCACAAAAAAGGCGCCGAGCGAGCACTCCGACCGCACGGCCGGAGCTGCGCCCGGAACCCAAAACCGCAGCGCCGCTACCCCACGCACGGCCGAAATGCTATAGTCGCCTCATCGGTTTCAGGGCGGGGCGAAACTCCCCACTGGCGGTAACGGGCAGACGCCCGAAGTCCGCGCGCCGCGAGAAAAGAGCGGCTGACCTGGTGAGAGTCCAGGACCAACGGTCACAGTCCGGATGAAAGAAACGGAGGCCATCATGGCACAACCCACCTCTGGCGCACCACAAGGCACACCCGGCAGCCCCGGCGGCGCGGGCACGCGCGGCAAGGCGCCGTCGCGCCACGACGTCCACTCGACGAGCGAGCAGGGCGCCGGCTGGTCCACGAAGCGCATCGCCGTCACGGCCCTCTTCTGCGCCGTCGCCGCCATCTGCACGCTCGTGGTCGAGTTCCCCATCCTGCCGGGCGTGACCTGGCTCAAGTACGACCCGTCGGGCATCGTGGCCCTCATCGCGGGATTCGCCTTCGGGCCCGCCACCGGCGCCGTCGTCTCGATCATCCCCTACCTCGTGCACCTCGCCACGCAGTCCGGCATCTACGGCATGCTCATGGCGATGCTCGCGACGCTCTCGCTCGTGATGCCGGCATCCCTCATCTACAGGCGCGACACCACCATGCGTGGGGCGGCCATCGGCCTTGCGGTGGGAGGCGCCGTCTCGATCTGCGCCTGCATCGTTGGCAACATCATCGTCACGCCGCTCTACACGGGCATGGGAGTCGACGCCGTCATCGCACTCATCGTGCCCGCGCTGCTGCCGTTCAACGCGATCAAGGTGGTCGCCAACTGTGCCCTGACGATGCTCGTCTACAAGCCCATCGCCAAGGCACTCGACAACTAGAGCGATGCAGGCCCCCGAAGACACCATGCAGACCCGCCCCGCCAACGTCCCCAACACTCGCGACGTCCTCGCCTCCCTCAGGCACGTCACGCTTCGCTACGAGCGGGGCGTGGTCGCCCTCGACGACGTCTCGCTGGACGTCCGCTCCGGCGAGCGCGTCTGTGTGCTGGGGGCAAACGGATCGGGAAAGTCCACGCTCGCCTCGGTTATCTGCGGGCTGCTCGCCCCCGACGAGGGAGACGTTCGTCTCCTGGGCGAGAAGGTCCTCTCGGGCGGCGTCGTGGACTTTGGCGCCTACCGCCGGGCGCGGCGCGGCCTTGGGCTCGTGTTCCAGAACCCCGACGATCAGATCGTCACCACGGTCGTGGAAGACGACGTTGCCTTTGGGCCCGAGAACCTCGGCATACCCGCAGAGGAGATCGGCGCGCGCGTCGAGCGCGAGCTCTCCCGCGTCGCGATGGGCGCCTACGCCAAGGCCGACCCCACGCGCCTCTCGGGCGGACAGAAGCAGCGCGTCGCCATCGCGGGTGCCCTCGCCATGGAGCCGCGCCTTTTGGTGCTCGACGAGCCGGGCGCCCTGCTCGACGTGCGCGGCCGCCGCTCAATCATGCGCGTGATGGGGCGCCTGCGCGACGGCGGCACGACGATCGTCCACATCACGCACTTCATGGAGGAGGCCCTCGAGGCGGACCGCCTCGTCGTAATGAGCGCGGGGCGCATCGTGCTCGAGGGCACGCCCGCCGAGATCTTTTCGCACGGCGCCGAGCTCGAGGCACTGGGCCTCGAGGAGCCGTTCTGTGCACGGCTCTCCGAGGGCCTTCGCGCACGCGGCGTCAACGTGGGCTGGACCTGCGACGACAGTGCGCTCGCGCAAGAGCTGGTGTCCCTTCTCGCCGGGGGTGACGGGACGGTGCATCGGGGCGGCGCGGACGGGAGCGCAAGCGACGGAGTGCCGGCACGCGGCGCGACCCGCGATTCCGCGACCCCCGGCGCGACCCGCGATCCCGCGACCCCCGCGGTGGAGGCCGACTCGGTCTCGTACTCCTACGACGGCGCCGGTAACCCCGCCGGCCGCCGTGCGCTCGACGGCGTCAGCTTCTCGGTCGCACCCGGCACGTCCGTCGCGATCGTCGGCCAGACGGGGTCGGGAAAGTCGACGCTCTTGCGCATCATCTGCGCGCTTGAGACGCCCGACGCCGGCCACATGCGCATAGACGGGCTCGACACCCTCGACAGGCGCAACCGCAGGCGGCTCTTTGGACAGCACATCGGCTACGTGATGCAGCACCCCGAGCGCCAGCTCTTTGCCGAGACGGTCATGCAGGACGTCTCGTTCGGCCCCACCAACATGGGCCTTGCCCGCGAAGAGGTGGAACGGCGCTGCACCCACGCGCTCTCGCTCGTCGGACTTGCCGACAAGGCAGAGGCCTCCCCCTTCGAGCTCTCCGGCGGACAGCAGCGCCTCTGCGCGATCGCCGGCATCCTGGCGATGCACCCCGACACCCTTGTTCTCGACGAGCCAAACGCCGGCCTTGACCCGCGCGGCCGTGCCCACCTCAGGTCGATCCTCGCCGACATCCACGCACACGGCGTCACCATCGTGCGCGTGACGCACTCCATGAACGAGGCCGCCCGCGCCGAGCATGTCATCGTTCTCGACCAGTCGCACGTCATGATGCAGGGAGCGCCGCGAGAGGTGTTCCGCGCGGAGAACAACGACGTGCTCAGGGATGCCGGCCTCGGCCTGCCCCACGCCCTCGCATGGGCGCGAATCCTTGCTGAGAAAGGCGCACCGGATCTCGGAACTCCCCTCTCCCTCGACGAGCTCGCCGATGCGATTGCTGCTTTAGCAGCCCGCCCCGACTCCAGTGCAGCAGACCAGCCAGCCTCTCGACCTGGTGCCGGCCCGAACGACCCCGCAACCGAATCGCCGCGCGCCACCGGCTCGGATGTCAGCCTGGACGATGCTGCGACCAGGGAGGCGAGGTAGGCATGGCGCTCCGTATTTCCATCGGGCAGTACTACCCCGCAGACTCGCCCATACATCGGCTCGACCCGCGCACCAAGGTCCTCTGCGGCGTGGCGATCATGGTGCTGACGTTTTTCGTGAGGACCCCGCTGCAACTCGCCTATGGACTCGCATGCGTCGTCGCGCTTACGACCGCAACGCGCGTACCGGCAGGCAAGGTGCTCACATCAGTCAAGCCGCTCCTCGCCATCCTCGTGCTACTGAGCCTCTTCAACCTCTTTCTCGTGCGGGGAGGAGAAACCTTGTGGTCCTTCGGCATCCTCTCCATCACCACCGAGAGCCTCTGGGCGGCCGTGCTCTACTCCCTGCGCGTGGTCATCGCGATTCTCGCCGGCGTGGTCCTTTTGCTCACGACGACCCCGACCGAGCTCACCGACGCCTTCGACGCCGGGCTTGCCCCGCTCGCTAGGATCGGCCTGCCCGCCCACGAGCTCGCGATGGTCTTCTCCCTCATGTTGCGCTTCATCCCGACGCTCGCCGACGAGCTCTCGGCGATACTCGACGCCCAGAGGTCCCGCGGCGGGTCGTTTGCCGAGGGCTCGCTCGCGCAGCGCGCCCGCTCGCTCGTGCCCGTACTCGTGGCGCTGCTCGCAAGCTCCCTACGCCACGCCAACGACCTCTCGCGCACGCTCGACGCCCGCTGCTTCGAGGGGGGCGCGACCCGCACGCACTGGCATCCGCTCCGCCTAGGCATGCGCGACGCCGTCGCCGCCGTGGCCTGCCTGCTCTTTGCGGTGGGACTATTCGCGATTGGTGCGGTTTCTGGTTGATGGCCGGGTTGATGGCCGGGAGCGCGAAACCGCGCCGAGAGACTCCCGGCGCCATTTTGCGCTAGGCGCTACTGCGCGCGAGGAGTCAGAGGCATCCGGCCAATCCACACAGGGGCGTGCCTCCTGCAGGGGCGCGCCCCTTGGCAAATCCCCCCCCATAAGTTCAGAAGGTCCCAATCCGAGTCACGACCGTCCATCCGAATCGCCTCGCGCCGGCCGCCTGGAGCTCGCGCCCTCCTCGTCCTCCGTCGAGGTGGTGGATCGCCACTCGCCTGCATGCTCGCGCTTCCAAGCGCGAATCTCCGCAAGGCGCTCGCCGTAGCGCGCCTCGAGGCCGGAGTCCGTCGGCACGTAGTACTCGGTCCCCTCGAGCGACTCGGGCAGGCACGGCATCGCCGTGAGCTTTTCCTCCGTATCGTGCGCGTACTGGTAGTCGCGGCCATAGCCGAGGTTGCCCATGAGGTCGGTGGGCGCGTTTCTGATCTGCAGCGGGACGGGCTCGGCCATGCGCTCCTTCGCGTCGCGCTTGGCGTGCTCGTAAGCCTTGTAGAGCGCGTTAGACTTGGGCGCCATGGCGCAGTAGGCCACGGCCTCGGTCAGGTGCACCGTGCACTCGGGCATGCCGATCATGTGGCACGCCTGGAAGGCCGCCACGCAGACCTCGAGCGCACGGGGGTCGGCAAGGCCTATGTCCTCGGCGGCAAAGCGGGTGACGCGCCGCGCGACATAGAGCGGGTCCTCCCCTCCCTCGAGCATGCGCGCGAGCCAGTAGATCGCGGCGTCGGGGTCGGAGTTGCGCATAGACTTGTGCAGCGCCGATATGATGTTGTAGTGCTCCTCGCCCGACTTGTCGTAGAGGAGCGACTTCTTGCTCACGCACTGCGAGAGCGTCTCGTCGGTCACGGTGATGGAGCCGTCGTCCTCCGCGGGGCTGTTGATGACCACCATCTCGAGAGTGGAGAGTGCTCCGCGGGCGTCGCCGTCGGAGAAGTTCGCGATCGCCTCGAGCTGCTCGTCGGTGATGGACACGCGCTCGCCGCCGAAGCCGCGCTCGTCGGCCAGCACGCGCCTCATGAGCCGCACGAGGTCGTCGGCCTCGAGGGCGTGGAGCACGAAGACCTTGCAGCGGGAGAGAAGTGCCCCGTTCACCTCGAACGAGGGGTTCTCCGTGGTCGCACCGATGAGGATGATGGAGCCACGCTCCACGTAGGGCAGGAAGGCGTCCTGCTGGGCCCTGTTGAAGCGGTGGATCTCGTCGACGAAGAGGATGGTGCGCCGGCCCATCTTTCGGTAGGCCTCGGCCTGCTCCATCACCTTGCGAATCTCCTTGATGCCACTCGTGACGGCGCTGAAGTTGATGAAGTGAGAGCTCGTCTGGCGCGCGATGACGCGGGCGAGCGTCGTCTTGCCCACGCCGGGCGGCCCCCAGAAGATCATCGAGGAGACCTGGTCGGCCTCGATCATCCGGCGAAGGAGACGGCCCTCCCCTATCAGATGGTCCTGGCCCACCACCTCGTCGAGCGTGCGCGGACGTACGCGGGCGGGCAGCGGCTGCGTCATGTCGAGCTGGTCGTCCTCCTGCGGCAGGGCGTCGGTGGGCCTGTCGCCGGTCTCGTCCCCCATGGAGAAGAGCGACCCCTGCCCCATGTCCTGCTCTTTGCTGCTCATGGCTCCCCCAACGGTCGAAGGTCCACTTCTCGTCTACCCGTTTCCCATCTACCCGTTTTCCCGCAATCGCCCACGAGGACGGAATGTCGCATCAAAGTACCACGAACGCCAAGCGTGCCACCGTGCGCGGACCCAACCTCGCATCTGGCTGCCATGCGAACCGAGGCACAGGGCGCAACGCCAACGCGCAATCACGACAAGAGACGACCTTCCGATCGCGCGCGCGTCTGAATCTTCGGTCGGTAGAAGCCCAGGGAGAGCCGGTTCAGGAGAACTCGCACGTGCGCCGGATCGATGTCAGGCCTTGTCGAGAGGACGCGGTAGGAGGTCGCAGGCTCCTCGAGCGTCACGCCCGTATCGGTGATGCCGGAGCGGCGGTAGAACTCGATCCGGCGCAGGCGCTGCTCGTTGTTGGGCGCGTCGTCGCTTGGAATCTCGACATCGAGCGCAAGCGGGGACTTCCCGGCCTCCGCCTTGAGCGCATCGAGTATTCGCGTGCCGTACCCCCTCGAGCGGACCGCGTCATTCACGGCAAGGTAGAGCAGGTAGACGCCTTTGTCGCAGCGCACGGAATACGTCAGGCCGGCAAAGGTCTCGCCATCCAGATATGCCTCGAGGTGCGCGGACGGGCGCAGCGCGTTGAGGCGCAGCAGCCAAAGCGGCATGCGCTCCACCTCGGGAAATGCGCGTAGATAGAGCTCTCTCACCTCCTTGGCATACGGCGAGAAGAGCCCGACGTCCCTTCGTGTGAGGTCCATGCGTCCCCCGACCGATTGCTACTGCTTGGACCGCTTGGCACGCGAGGCGGCGGCCTTGCCGGTCGCAGGTTTCTTTGCGGCGGACTTCTTCGTCGCAGTCTTCGTCGTAGTCTTCGCGGCTGTCTTCGCGGCTGTCTTCGCAGATGCCTTTGCGACGGGCTTCTTCGTCGCAGGTTTAGCAGACGGTTTCTTGTCAGTGGGCTTCTTACCAACGACCCTCTTGGCGGAAGCCGCCTTCGCGGCCTTCCTCGCGGCGGCGCGTTCGGCCTCGAACGCCGCCTTCACGGCTTCAAGTGATGCGGCGGCACTCTGCTTCACGTCCTTTGCTGCAGCGACGGCCGCCTCATGGTCGGCCACGGCACCCTCGGCAGCAGCTTGGTTTTGCACCGCATGCTCCGCCGCGGCCTTGGCCTCGCCCGCAATCCACTCGGCGTCGGCGCGGGCGCGAGACGCCGCGTCCGCTCTGTCCTGCGCCTCGCGAGCCTTGGCCTCCGCCTCGGCGAGAAGGGTGGCCACGCGATCGCGCTCGGCCCAGAGCTTGGCGGCCTTCTCGGCCATCTCCTTCTCGATGGCGCGGCACTTCTCCACAACGCTCTTCTCCTGTACGACGCGCTTGGCTGTGTCTGCGACGTCGGCCACAGCGATCTTGAGTGCGTCACGTGCGGAGGCGAGACCCTCCTTCTCGCCCGCCAGCACCTCGCGGGCATGCTCTGCCTCGACCTCGGCATACGAGAGGTCGGCCGTCAGCCTGCGCTCCTCGAGGCCACCCACCTTGAGCACCGCGGGCAGCATCTGACGCGTCTCCTCGAGCCACCAGTGCCACGCATGGGAGACGTCGTATCCCCAGTACTCGAACGTCGCGTCGATGCCCTGCCCCTCGAAAGCCCGAGCAAGGTCGCGTTGGGTCTCGATGCCCCTCTCGCTCGCCTCCTGACCACAGACAAACGCGAGGGGGAGCTCCTTGAGAGCGGAACGCGCCTTGCCACGCGGCGAGAGCGCGCGGACGATGTCGACCGGCGAGACCGCCGGCCACCCCTCATCCAGGTCTCCCCCGACGAACCAGCGGGCATCGTAGGTTCCCGAGAGGGCGAGCACGCCACCGAAGAGCTCGGGATTGCGCAGCACGACCAAGGCGGCGTTCATGGCGCCCATGCCTGCGCCGAGCGCGACGGGTGGCTCCGGCGAGGCGGCGGTCTTGCCGACGAAGGGCACGAGCACATCTCTCACGAATGCAAGGTAGGCCTCGATGTTCTCGAGGCGGTAGTCCAAGAACGCATGGCGTGCATACCAGCCGAGGTCGTCAGCGGAATCGACGCAGAAAAGCTGGACCTCGCCACCCTCGATGAGCGGTGAGAGGCCGTCGATCATTCCGGCATCCTGCCAACTTACGAACGAGGAGTTTCCCTCGGGGAAAACCACCACAGGCCGTCCCGCGTCGCCGTAGACGACTACATCGAAGCTCTTCTGCAGGTCCTTGCACTCAAGGCTGAACTTCTCGGACTTCATGGGCGCCTCTCCCTCTCTCGACGAATCGCACTCTGGCAGCTCGTGCGTCGCGCTCCAGAAGCGCGCATCGCACCGCTTCTCGCGCAACTTCTCGCGCGGGCCATTCTCTTCTACATTAAAGCGCAACGCGGTGCCGCGATGCGAGACAAAACGGGGCATCGTGCATAATATGTGGCAGAATGCCCGCGCGGCGGGACGACCGTTCGTTGGCGCATCCGCGCGGTGGGG
>JAGAWD010000409.1 GCA_017941585.1 Olsenella sp.
GCCTCGCGCTCGCCGGGTGCGGTGCCTACGACAACTCGAAGGGCGCGTCCCAGCAGGGGGGCTCCGGCGCCGCCGCAGGCTCTTCTCGCAAGATCACCTTCTGCCTCGACTACACGCCCAACACCAACCACACGGGCATCTACGTGGCGCGCGACAAGGGCTACTTCGCCGAGGAGGGTCTCGAGGTCGAGATCGTGCAGCCCGCGGAGGACACCGCCGAGACCATGATCGGGACAGGCCAGGCGCAGCTGGGCGTCTCCTACCAGGACTACATCGCCAACGCGCTCGCGGCCGACGCCAACATGCCGATCAAGGCCGTGGCCGCCATCATCCAGCACAACACCTCGGGCATCATGAGCCGAAAGGCGGATGGCATCACCTCCGCGCGCGGCATGCAGGACCACACCTACGCCACGTGGGACCTGCCCGTCGAGCAGGCCACCATCAGGCAGGTGGTCGAGGCCGACGGGGGCGACTTCTCCAAGGTGAGGATGGTGCCCTACACCGTCGATGACGAGGTGGCCGGCCTCAGGAGCAACCTGTTCGACACCGTGTGGGTCTACGAGGGCTGGGCCGTGCAGAACGCCGCGGTGCAGGGCTTCGACGTCAACTACTTCAGCTTCGTCTCGATGGACGACGTGTTCGACTACTACACGCCCGTCATCGCCGCGAACGGCGACTTCGCGAAGGCGAACCCCGACGTGGTGCGTGCGTTTCTGCGCGCGGCCAAGAGGGGCTACCAGTTTGCGATCGACGACCCGGACGCGGCGGCGGACCTGCTCTGCTCCGCCGTGCCTGAGCTCGACCGCGCCCTCGCGAGGCAGAGCCAGCACTTCCTCGCCGGGCAGTACACGGCCGACGCCCCCAGTTGGGGCGTGATCGACGGCAAGCGCTGGAGCGCCTTCTACCAGTGGCTGAACGACAACAAGCTCGTGGCGAGCCCGCTCGACGTGAACGCCGGCTGGACGATGGACTACTTGGAGCGCTAGCAGTCGCGGCCGGCCCCGCGCACGCGCCCGCCCCGCTCCACGTGGACGGAAGGGTGACGCGTGGGGCGGCCCGTCCGGGGGAGGGCAATCGCATGGAACGGGTGGAGCGTGGAGAAACCCTGCTCGAGACGCAGGGGCTCACCCTCTCGTGGGACGAGGGCGAGAGCGTCGTCGTGCGCGACATCTCGATTACGGTCGGAAGGGGAGAGGTCGTGTGCCTCGTCGGTCGCTCGGGATGCGGCAAGACGACGATCCTGCACGCGCTCTCCGGCCTGACGAGGCCGGTCTCGGGTCGCGTGCTCCTGCGCGGCGAGGACGTGACGTGCACGCCCGGGCGCGTGAGCTACATGCTGCAGAAGGACCTGCTCCTGCCCAACAAGCGCATCATCGACAACGTCTGCCTCCCGCTCGTGCTCGCCGGGATGCCCGCCGGTGACGCGCATGCCCAGGCCGCCCCGCTCTTCGAGCGCTTTGGCCTTGCGGGCTGCGAGCGGATGTGGCCGTCGGAGCTCTCGGGCGGCATGCGCCAGCGCGCGGCGTTCCTGCGCACCCACCTCATGGGCAATGAGATGCTGCTTCTGGACGAGCCCTTCTCGGCGCTCGACGCGCTCACGCGCGCGGACATGCGCCGCTGGTACTGCGAGATGGCCGCGGAGCTGCGCCTGGGGACGCTCATGATCACGCACGACGTGGACGAGGCCGTGAGCATGGCGCATCGCATCTACGTGCTGGCAGGTGACCCGCGCGCGGGCATCCCGAGTACGATAGGGGCGGAAGTCGCGGTTCCGAGGCCGGCGGCGGTCGGCTCCGGCGTCGCCGGGGGGCCTGGCTCCGCCCCCGCCACCGCCGCCTCCGGCACGGACTTCGCCCTCACGCCGGAGTTCCTCTCGTGCAAGCGCGAGGTGCTCGCCGCCCTGGGAGTGCGCTAGGCGCGTCTGGCCGGGTGCGGAGGCAGCGCTTGGTGGCGTTCGGCGGATGAGGCTGCCTTTTCGGGGATGAGCGGCGAGTCGCGAGCGGCGAATCGC
Organism: Olsenella sp.; assembly: GCA_017941585.1. Classification (GTDB taxonomy): domain Bacteria; phylum Actinomycetota; class Coriobacteriia; order Coriobacteriales; family Atopobiaceae; genus Olsenella_J. The sequence continues at coordinate 2,015 of JAGAWD010000409.1, forward strand.
GCTTGTTTGCGTGCATGCTAATTCGCCCTCCGCGCCGTTTTCGCGTCCGATGCTCGACGTCGCGCTAGAATGGACGGAACAGAGACCGCTCGCGTGCGATGGGAGCGATGCCGCGTAAGCGACGCCGTGCGCATGGGTCGCGCCAAGCTACGCCCAACCGCGCCAAACCAGGTCCAACCGCTCCAAGTCACGCCCAACCATGCCTAGGAGAATCCATGCCGCTTGTGCTGAACGAAGCCCTGTCCAACCTCAGGCCATCGGGCATCCGTCGCTTCTCGGCGCTTGCGCAGGCGACGTCAGGCTGCATCTCGCTGACCCTGGGCGAGCCGGGCGAGGACACGCCCGCCGACGTCTGTGCGAAGGTGAGGGAGGGGCTCGCCGCCGGTGAGACGCACTACCCGCCCAACAACGGCATGCCGGCGCTGAGAGGGGCGATCTCGGAGCACATGGGACGCCGGGGGGTTGCCTTTGAGCCCGACGAGGTCGTCGTGACGAGTGGCGCTACGGAGGCGCTCTTCGCCGCGCTGCAGGCGATGCTCAACCCCGAGGACGAGGTCATCGTCCCCATGCCGGCGTTTCTCCTTTATGAATCCATCGTCACGCTCTGCCGCGCACGGGTCGTTCCGCTCGACACGTCGGGCGCCGGCTACCAGATCGAGGCCGACGTGCTCGCCGCGGCCGTCACGCCGCGCACGAAGGCGATCGTGATCACCTCGCCCAACAACCCCACGGGCTGCGTGCTCTCGGCGGAGAGCCTCGACGCCGTAGCCGAGCTCGCCGCCGAGCGCGACTTCTATGTCATCTGCGACGACGTGTACGATCAGCTCGTCTACGTCGACGGATACCAGGGCTTCGCGCAGCGCCACCCAGAGCTTCGCGACCGCACCGTCGTCGTGAACAGCTTCTCGAAGCCCTATGCCATGACGGGCTGGCGCCTGGGGTGGCTCGCCGCCGACGCGCCGCTCGTGGCCGAGATAGCCAAGGTTCACCAGTACGCGGTCTCGAGCGCGGTCGCCTTCACGCAGCGCGCGGCCGCCTTTGCGCTCTCGACCGACGTTTCGGTCTTTCGCGAGCGCTATCGGACGCGTTGCGACCTGGTGGTGCGAGCGCTCTCCGCGACGGGGCTTCCCACGCCCGAGCCCGCGGGCGCCTTCTACGCGTTTCCCTCAATCGAGGAGTTCGGCCTCTCGTCCGAGGAGTTCTGCGTTCGCGCCATCGAGGAGGCGGGCGTCGCCCTCGTGCCCGGCTCGCTCTTCGGCGGCGAGGGGCACGTGCGGCTGAGCTATGCCTGCTCTGACGAGGACCTGGAGGAGGCTCTAGCGCGTCTCGGGCGCTTCGTGGGGGAGCTTCGCCGCGGCTGAGCCCGTGCGGCGCGGTTGCGACTGTACACTCGACGCACTTTCGCGTCGAGTGCGCACTTGCGACCGTACACTCGACGCACTTTCTCACCGAGTGCGCACTGCCGACCGTACACTCGGTGGGGTTTCGCACCGAGTGCGCACTTGCGACCGTACACTCGGTGGCATATCGCGCCGAGTGCGCACTTTTGACTGTACACTCGACGCACTTTCTCGCCGAGTGCGCACTTTCCACCGCGCATCCCGCCGCACGCGTTGACGCCCCTGCACCAGGGGTGCCTAGGGAATGCGCACGAGTCGCTCGTACGCCTCGAGCCCGCGCATGAGCACGCCCTCGTCGAAGTCGAAAGTCGACGCGTGCAGCGGAATGCCCGTGCCCGTGCCGAGCAGCATGAACAGCCCCGGCAGCCACTGCTGGTACCAGGAGAAGTCCTCGGTGATCAGAAGGGGGCTCCCTACTGTCGCGAGCTTGGGCAGGGCGCCGCCTGCAAGCGAGAAGAGCGCGGGGTCGTTCGTGAGGGGCGGATACCCCTCGGAGAAGAGCACCTCCGCCCCGCAACCCTCGCGCCCTGCCGCCTCCTCTGCCAGGCGCGGCAGCTCGCGGCGGATGCGTGCGCCCATCTCGAGCGAGAAGGTGCGCAGGCTTCCCTCGAGGCGCGTGTGCGCGGAGATCTGGTTGCGAACCTCGCCCGAGACCATGTGCCCGAACTTCAGCAGGCACGGCTCCTCCAGCTCGCGCTCGCGCATGTAGGCGTAGGCTTCCCGCAGGAAACGGCAGCCGGCCAAAAGGGCGTCGCATCCCTGCGAGGCCTTCGCGATGTGAGAGGCGGTGCCGCAGAAGGTGACAGTTGTCTCGTTCGACGCGGAGAGAAGCGCGCCCGCGCGGCTGGCGATCTGCCCCTCGGGCAGGTCAGGCCAGAGGTGGAAGCCGAAGATGCGGTCGACGCCGAGCCGCTCGAACACACCGCTCTCGCAGACGACCTTGGCCCCGCCCGTCGTCTCCTCGGCAGGCTGGAACACGAGAAGCACCGAGCGTGGCAGCTCGCGGGCGTGCAACGCAAGGTGGCGCGCGAGTCCGAGCGCCATCGCCATGTGGCCGTCGTGGCCGCACGCGTGCATCCGCCCAGGGTGCTCCGACGCAAAGGGCAGCCCCGTCTCCTCCGTCACGGGCAGGGCGTCCATGTCGGATCGGATCGCCGTCGCGCGCTCGCTTTTGCGGTCGATCCAGAGGCAGACGGTGGACCTGCAGGGGGAGAAGACCTCGGCCCTCTCGCCCGCGGCGAGAAGCGCGGCGCGCGCGGCCTCAAGCTCGCGCGTGACGTAGGCCACGGTCTTCGGCAGGTCGAAGTCTACCTCGGGGATCCGGTGGAGGTCGCGCCTGATCCGGCGCAGGTCGTCTGTCGTGGGCTCTGTCAGGGGCCCTGCTAGGGGTGATGCTGCGGGCGGCATGGCCCTCCCTTCGTGCTCTGCGCGCGGCGCGTCGCGGCGTCTCCTATCGGCGAGATTCTAGCGAACGGTCGCTTGCGGGGCCGTCAGCGCGCGTGCATTGAATCCATTCTGTTACGTTGCGGCAAGACGTCCCTCCCGCAACGTAGACTACCCTCAACGATAGAGGCGCGGAAGAGATGATCCGCAGGGGAGCCGGCGGGCGCCGATCCTGCGAGGGGGCTCAATCCGCCGAACTTCCCGTCCGGGCACGTTCGGGAGGTGGGCTTGCGGGAAACACCCGCGGGACTGTCTGCGAGCATTCGCGGTTGCGCTATCTCGACGCAGGGTGCGCGGGATACGCGCGAGGACCGTGGTCGGGAGGAATCGTGGCGCAGCAGAAGAGACCATTTGTGGAGAGGGACCAGCTCGAGGCCATCTGTGCCGAGTAC
>JAGAWD010000410.1 GCA_017941585.1 Olsenella sp.
AGCGCGAGGCTTCGGACATCATCACGAAGTCGCACGGCGCCGTCGAGTCCGAGCGCAAGAAGGCCATGATCGAGCTCTCGAGCTCCGTCGTCGACCTTTCCGTCGAGATCGCGAGCAAGGTCATCGGCAACGAGCTAAGCGAGGAGCAGCAGCGCAAGCTTGCTGAGAAGTACCTTGCGGAAGTGAGTGTCCCAGATGAGCGCTAGGCGCAGCGAAGACGAGAAGGTAGAGGCGTACTCCAGGGCCCTCATCGAGGCTGGTCGTGCCTCCGGGCGCGCGAACGCCGACCTCGTGCAGTGGGAGCATGCACGCAAGTTCTCCCCCGAGGTTCTTGAGACCCTGAGCGCAATGCGTGACGCGGATGACCTTGACCTCATTCCCAAGGTCGCCCGTCAGTACAAGCAGATCCTGGACTCGGAGGACGAGACGGTGACCGTCACCGTCACCACGTCCGTGCCCATGGACGACGACCTCCGCGAAAAGGTTCGCGCAAAGGCCGAGAAGGACCTCAAGGCTCCCGTTTATCTCGTCGAGCGCGTCGACCCGACCATCCTCGGCGGCATTGTGCTGGAGGCGCGCGGTCACCGCTATGACGCGTCCGTCAAGGCGCAGCTGACGAACATCAGGAAGACGCTCGCCTCGACCTTCGTCGGAAGTGATGAGCATGACAGATAAGATAAGCTCTACGGAGATCATGGGGGCGCTGCGAAGCAGGCTGTCCAAGATTTCCGAAACCATAGACCAGCAGGAGGCCTCCGTCGTCACGGAGGTGGGCGACGGCATCGCCCACATCTCTGGGCTGAGGACCGCAATGGCCGGCGAGCTGCTCGAGTTCACGAGCTCCGCCAATGGCAGGAGCGTATACGGCCTCGCGCAGAACCTGGACCAGGATGAGGTTGGCGCCGTTCTGTTCGGCGACGTCGACTCCATCAAGGAGGGCGACGAGTGCCGCACCACCGGGCGCGTCATGGACATCCCCGTCGGGCACGCCATGCTCGGCCGTGTCGTGAACCCGCTCGGCCAGCCCATCGACGGCCTCGGCGCGATTGACACGACCCACCGTCGCCCCATCGAGTTCAAGGCCCCCGGCATCATGGCGCGCCAACCGGTGTGCGAGCCGGTGCAGACCGGTCTCATGGCCATCGACGCCATGGTCCCCATCGGCCGTGGCCAGCGTGAGCTGATCATCGGCGACCGCAAGACCGGCAAGACGGCAATCGCCATCGACACGATCGTGAACCAGAAGGACACGGACGTCATCTGCATCTACGTCGCCATTGGCCAGAAGGCTTCCACGGTTGCCGGCATCAAGGAGACGCTCGCGCGCCGCGGCGTTCTGCAGAAGACGATCATCGTGGCGGCTACGGCGGCCGACTCTGCACCAATGCAGTACATCGCCCCCATGGCCGGTGCCGCAATCGGCGAGTACTTCATGTACAACGATGCCAACGGCAACCCCGCGGACGAGAACCACCCTGGCGGTCATGTGCTCGTGGTGTACGACGACCTCTCCAAGCAGGCTGTCGCCTATCGTCAGATGTCGCTTACGCTGCATCGTCCGCCTGGACGCGAGGCCTACCCTGGCGACATCTTCTACCTGCACTCTCGTCTGCTCGAGCGTGCCTGTAAGCTTTCCGACAAGAACGGCGGCGGATCGCTCACGGCACTGCCGATCATCGAGACGCAGGAGGGCGACGTTTCCGCCTACATCCCGACGAACGTCATCTCGATTACCGATGGTCAGATCTACCTGCAGTCAAACCTGTTCTTCCAGGGGCAGCGCCCCGCAGTCGACGTCGGCATCTCCGTGTCGCGAGTCGGCGGAGCCGCTCAGCTGAAGTCCATGAAGCAGGTCGCCGGCACGCTGCGTCTCGACCTCGCGAGCTATCGCGAAAAGCAGGCGTTCGCCCAGTTCGGCTCCGACCTCGACGCGACGACGCAGTACCAGCTGAACCACGGCGCGCACATGATGGAGCTGCTGAAGCAGAAGCGCTATGCGGCCCTGGACGTGTCCGACCAGGTCATCGCGATCTTTGCCGCCAAGGAGGACTTCCTCGACGACATCGACCTCGAGAACGTCACGCTCTTCCGTGACCAGCTGGCAAAGTACATGCAAGAGCGTCACCCGAAGCTCCGCGAGGAGATTCGTGACCACAAGATCGACGACGGCATGTCCGAGCGCCTGAAGACTCACATCCAGCACTTCAAGGAGGAGTTCCTCAAGGCCCACCCGAACAAGGCGGCCGAGGCCGACGTTGCAAAGACTGCCGAGGACAACGAGTCCGCGGTGGCAGACACCGAGAAAGAGACGGGCCAGGAGTAGTAGATGGCCAACCTTCGCGAAATACAACGGCGCATGAGCTCAATCAGCAGCACCATGCAGATTACGCGCACGATGGAGATGATCTCCACGGCACGTATTCAGCATGCGCTCGCCCGGGCGGAGGAGGCGTCCCCCTACAAGGACGCCATCACCAACATGCTCGCCAACGTCGCGTCTGCAGGTAGTAATTCCACCGAGCCCCTGCTGAGGAAACACGACGAGGAGAAGCACGTCCTCTTCATCGTCATCGCCTCGGACCGTGGGCTTGCCGGTGGCTTCAACGTCCTGCAGCAGCGCGCTGTCGACCACGAGATGCGCTCGCTTGCCCAGCGTGGCATCAAGAGCTCGGTCATCACCTGTGGGCGAAAGCCTACCGAGTACTTCACGTATCGAAAGATCAAGCCGGTCCTGTCCTTCGTGGGCGTGTCCTCCGAGCCCACGATGGATGAGGCCGACCGCATCTCGTCGTACGTTATCGACGGGTACGTGAGGGGTGAGATCGACAGAGTCGTCCTTCTCTACTGGCACGCGAAGAACCGCGTCGACCAGACGCAGGTCACTGAGCAGCTACTCCCCATCGAGCGGGAGAGCCTTATGATGCCGAACAAGCCCCGCAAGCCGGAGGCGCTCTACGAGGTCAGGCACAAGATCGACCCCGTGTACCGCTTTGAGCCGTCCGCGGAGGAAGTGCTTGGGTACTTGATGCCGGCCTACTTCAGGACGGTCATCTACCACGCGTTGCTTGACTCCGCCGCAGCAGAGCACGGCGCGAGGCGTAGGGCGATGCAGTCGGCGACCGACAACGCCAAGGAAGTGCTGGGTTCCCTGAGCCGCACGTACAACAGAGAGCGTCAGGGCGCCATCACCACCGAGCTCAACGAAATCATCGGCGGTGCCGCCGCATTGGAGGAAAGCTAATGTCAGAAACCGCACAGCAGGAGCGCACTCCTCTGGAGGAAGCGGCCTACAAGCAAATGAACAAGACGGTGGGCACGGGATACATCACCCGTATCGTCGGTCCTGTCGTCGACGTGAAGTTCGAGGACGAGGTCCCGACCATCTACACGGCGCTCACCGTTGACGGCGAGACGCCCGTCGGCAAGGTCAGCACCGTGCTCGAGGTCGAGTCGCAGCTGGCCGGCGGCGTCGTCAGGACCGTCGCCATGTCCTCCACGGACGGTCTCCAGCGAGGCCTGCGCGTCAAGGACACCGGTCATCCCATGCTCATGCCCGTCGGTCCCTCGACCCTCGGCCGCGTGTGGAACGTCATGGGAGAGCCGGTCGATGGGGGCGAGGTGCCGGACGACGTCCAGTACTACCCGATTCACCACCC
>JAGAWD010000411.1 GCA_017941585.1 Olsenella sp.
ATGCCGCGATGCAAGGCAATGGCACCAATCACCTGGACGTCGAAATGACGCATCCCCACCGTTCTGCGCGATGCTTCTCGTACGGCGGCAAAGGCTTCCGGCAGCAGCTCATCGAGCGTCTCGCCGTTGGCATAGCGCTCGCGGAAGATCTTAGTCTGGCCACTGATCTCCTCGTCGCTCATCGCCTTGAAGGTAGGCTCGAGGGCCGTGACGCTCTCCGCAATCTTTTCGAACTCCCTCAGCTGCTTGTCGGCGCCGCGAGAAAGAAGTCGTGAAAACAGGCTAGGCATATCGTTCCCTCATCCTTGCGTTGTAATGGGAATGGGGCAATATCGCTCCCTCCAATGGTTCAGCATTACTAACTTTAACAATTGGCGAACATGGCGGCGTCCCTCAACCATCAAAACGGAAAACGCCTACGATTTCAACGCATCAACGTGGCGGTCGGTGCCCTCTGCGTCACCATTCTCAACCGCCTGGACCTCGTCATCTACGACCGAATTTGACTTGGCGTTCAGGTAGCCGGCCTTTCCATCGGCTTCGGTACTCCCAATGGCAGCATCGCAAAGCGCGTTCTCCACGTGCCTGCGAACTTCGCTGCTCGGTCGCACGTTCAGCTCTCTTCGAAGACGCCTTCGGTAATCCTCGTATGCAGCCACAATCTCGATTTTCCTACCCTGTGCCGCCAAGGCAGAAACCAAACACTCGACGGCGTCTTCGCGAAGTCCGTCCTCGGCGAGGCCACCGCGGGCAAGTTCGACCGCTAGGTACGCCTTGCCCTCCCTGAGCGCCGCCATGGATCCCGCGACGTTCGAATCCACGTGCACCTTCATTAGCTCGGCCTTCTTCGCTGCAAATACACCGTTAACGTCTGGAAGCTCGTACCCTATCCCGCCGGAGTAGACCCTGTCGGCCTCGATCGCATACCTCATTGCCATCCTGTCGTTTCCCTCGCTCATGACCGCCAAAAGCGCCAGCCTGAGGAAGTCGTCCGTGTCAAAGGCTATCTCGTTCGCATTTAGCGCAACGGTCCCACTGAACCTGCTGCTAATAACCGGGTTGGCCTCCGGATCCTTTCCCCTGAGAATCTTTCTTGCCGCAGAGACCGCCTCGTATAGCTTCTGCAGCCCTCCCACGTAGTCACAATCACCCCAGATAACCTCTATCAGCTTGCGTTTGTTCATCACGTGACCATGTGCTGTCGATAGTACGGCTATGAGGTCACGGGCCCTTCGCTTTGCAAGCTCGTTGGACAAGACGGGCACCCCGTCCACACTGACGGAGAACGTGCCAAGGATCGAAACCTTGACCCTTCGCTTGTGAGCAGTCGCATCGACGGGTTGGCGTGTTTCGACAGGCGTAACCATCGTCGGTATCGGGGCGGGAGTCGGCACCGCCCTCCTGCTTGGACTCGACCCATCGCCGAACACGATTCGCACGAGACTGCGCCATGCGTCGGGCAGCGCCTTGTCAAATGCGCGAGACGCATCGCCGCAGTCGAAGAGAAGGAAGTTCAGAATCCAGAGCACGTCCCGCGTGCAGGAGCTACGTCGCAGATACTCGAGACGAACCCCTTTCTTCCGTCCCGTCGACGACGCCGTCACGAACATGCGACAAAGGTCCCTAATCGCACCGTCTCCCATCCCGTCTTCCGACGATGCGATGCTCTCGCCAAGACGCGCCCTTACGCCGGCCTGTATCAGTTGCGCCACGTCGGAAAGATAGTCGCTTCTCGCGGCGCGCGCCTGGCTTTGGGCGAGGGCCGCGCGCACATGCGCACGCTTATACGCCCCGCCACGCAAGTCGGCCACCGCCGCAATGGCGAGGAAAAATGCCTCGACGAGAGTGTCGCCGTACTCTTTTGCGCGGCTTATCACCCTTTCTGCGCCTTCAAACGAGGCGCTTCTTCCCATCATGACTTTGAGGGCCTCACGCATTCCAGCGTGATACCGACGAAGGCGTTTCGAGCCTACGGTGGCGAGCACCTGGCTCACACAGGCCGACCCCTCGTCCTCGAAGGCGACATCACGTTCTCCGAGAAGCACCTCGCATACGTGAAAGTCGTCGTGGAGCCATGCTGAGGGGATGCCATCGATTACACTCCTCGCACGGTCATTCACCAGCCTTCCAAAGGCATCCGAGACATGCCCCCTCACGAGGTCTCGCATAACGAAGATGTGGGTGACGAGTTGAGAGCTAAAGGGGTCGTCATCTATGTTTGCAGAAGTAGCATCAGCCGCAGAAGCGTCCGACAGAATGTCTCGACTTATCGAAAGGAGCGAGACTCGACGCAGCGCGAAGGAGGAGGCGCCTGACGTCTCAGCGAGCTCTTGTAGTCGAGTCCGACGGCGCATGAGCTCCGAGCGCCTCTCAGACAATTCGCCAATCGCGCACAGGGCAATCGCTTCGTTCAGCCCGGCGCGGGCAGTGAGAGCACCGTCATCGGCATCAGAAGAGCCCTGTCGCACCTCCATGTTCCTCTCGACGATCTTTGGCAGACCAGCACAAATGTAGTCAAGGTCCCAATCCGCACTCGATGCCGGAAGGCCACTTGCGTCGCCGCAAAGGCCTCGCACGAGGCCCGAACGTCGGAACTCTCCGCGCATGGCCAAGACATCTGAGCATCGAGCCACCAGTTGTGGTCGCCTTGAGCAGGCGCCAGCAAGCGAACCATAGATGTCGATCAGATAGTCGTCCTCGTATGGCCTGGCAACGGAAAACTCTTGCATGGCACACGAGCATCCAAACAGGGGTGCCTCGCGACTAAGCCAGGCAAGCATCTCCGCGTCGAAGCGGCCGTCCACAAAACGTAAGTCGTCAAGAGTTCCGCAGCCCAAGAGCACCATTGCAAGGCGAAGACGCAGGTCCTCCTCGGGGAGAGTGAGACGCAGTGAGTTGAACACGGCTCGCCCGAGCGCGTCAATATATGCTCTACCCTGCCCTAGGGGTCGGGTGGAATGCGCCCTGTCTGCCTCGACCCCCGAAACTAACAGCGGAACACCATTAGTAAGCCGTGCGATCAGATCGTCCGAGGGAAAGGCTGCCGAAGAAAGAACGCTGGAGCCAAAGAGCACAGACCCCTCAAGCGCCTCAGCGAGCGCATACGCCTCGGGTCGCAAACCGACGAGAACGAACCCGCCCGCACTTGCAATCTTCTTGATTGCGCGCGCCTCGCGGGCGACATCGTGCTCATCGCTCGCAGGAACATCATCAATCGTGACAACAACGCGCAAGTGTTCCTTACAACGCGCCGCAGCCTCTCGAGCAAAGCGGGTCAGCCTACAAGCCGCCTCACACTCGTCAGCGCCCCCGAGGGATATGCTCAGGACGAAAGATCCCTTCGCCTCTTCGTCGCACGAAACGCAATTAAGGAAATAGGACTTACCCATGCCACTTTCAGCGCATAAAACAAGAATGCGGGCGGGACACTCGTTGACAGTCTGACAGAGCTCTAGAATCTCGCGGTCGCTTAGCAAACGCGGGGGAAGGGCGACATCACCACGACCATCGACAAATAGCTCATCAAGATCATGCGAGTCGGCAAAGGACATTTGCTCCTCCAAACACAAATAGGCAATACAACAACGGCACTCAAGCCACCTATATGATTGCGTTTGCAATGTGCAGATAATTCGCACTATGGAGCCAGTCAGTAAAGTTTGGGAAAATTATCATACAAGATAAATGCAAGCTAGTGATGCCAAGCACACAGGAGCGCCACACCCGTCGAACCGATGTTATGGCGCCCGCGGGAAAGGGGAAGGGCCCCC